>JBBQTM010000025.1:0-20901 GCA_038234545.1 Sphingomonadales bacterium | reverse complement strand
GCATGCGCCAGACCTTCTCATTGGGCTGTGGCAGCTGGGGCGGCAATGGCACCAACAACAACATCACCTGGCGCGACCTGATCAACGAGACCTGGGTGTCGCGCCCGCTCGCCACCCCCAAGACCCTGCCGAGCGACGAGGTACTGTTCGGCGACGTGATCGCGAAACTGGGCTGATTTCGTGGAGCGACGGTCGACGAAAGGCTGTTCGCCGTATGAAGCAGCCTATGGCTTCGCCCGCGCCGTTCGCTCCGGCGACCGCATTTTCGTCGCCGGGACCGCTCCGGTCGAGCCCGACGGCAGCTCGACCCCCGGCGATGCCGCGGCCCAGGCGCGGCGCTGCTTCGCGATCATTCTTGGCGCGATCGAGGAGCTGGGCGGGAGCGCTGCCGATGTGGTGCGGACGCGGATGTATCTTACCGACCCGGCCGATGCCGATGCGGTCGGGACCGTCCATGGCGAAATCTTCGGCGCGATCCGCCCGGCATCGACCATGGTGGTAGTCGCGGCCCTCCTTCGCCCCGAATGGCGCATCGAAATCGAGGCCGAGGCGTTGGTCGGGGATGATGCACCCTAAATCCACCCTCCCCACCTTGCTCGCGCCCGTTTTACTCGGATTGGCGCTCGCCGCCTGCCAGCAGCCCGCCAACGACACCGACATCGCGATCGACAACAGCGTCAACGCCGCCGAAGCGGCCAATGCGGAGATCGAAACGCTTCCGCCGAGCGAAGAAGGCGGCGCTCCGGTGTCGACCGGGACCGCGTCGGGAACCGGGGCGATGCCATCCGACGCGATCATTCCCGCGCAATATCGTGGGCGCTGGGGGATGAATGCCAACGACTGCGACCCCAGAAGAAGCGACAATAAAGGGCTGATCACCGTCGCGGAAAAGACCATCCGCTTTTACGAATCGACCGCGACGCTCAAGGAGCAGCGCCCCGCCATCGCGACCGGCTTTTCGGGCAGTTACGATTTCACCGGCGAAGGGCAGGCGTGGGAGAAAGTCGTGACCCTGACCCGCACCGGCAGTGTCCTGAAGCGCGCCGACGATGAGGGCAGCTTCACCTACAACCGCTGTCCGTAATTCGAGGGGAAGAACCATGAAACTCTATTATTCGCCCGGCGCCTGCAGCCAGGCCGCGCATATCCTGCTCCACGAAACCAAGCTGCCGCATGACAGCGAAGCCGTCGACCTGCGCGCCCATCGCACCGCGAGCGGCGGCGATTATCTTGCAATCAATCCCAAGGGCGCGGTCCCGGCGCTGCAGATTGGCGACGAGGTGCTGACCGAAAATGGCGCGGTCCTGCAATATATCGGCGACAAGGCGGGTCACGAAACCTTGCTTCCGGGTGCCGGGCTCGAGCGCTACCGGGTAATCGAATGGCTCGCTTATCTAGGGAGCGATGTCCACAAGAGCTTCGGCGCATTGTGGAATCCGGCGGCGAGCGAAGAGGCCAAGCAGGCGGCGCGCGACCTGGTCGGCAAGAAGTTCGATTTCATCGAACAATCGCTCGAAGGCCGCGATTATCTCGCCGGGCCGTCGATGACCGTCGCCGACCCCTATCTGTTCGCGATGCTCGGCTGGACCGGGATGCACGGAATCGATCTCGCCAAATGGCCGAATCTAGCAGCGCTCCGACAGCGGATGGAGCAGCGCCCCTCGGTTCAGGCGGTCATGCAGGCGGAAGGGCTGGCAGAGAAGGCTGACGCGAGCTGACCTTGTGAGCGAGCCTGATTCACGCCCTCGGCGGACGCGCAAAGCGCTTCCACCAATGACGATCAGGCTCTAGAGGCTCGCGCATGAGCCAGTTCGACCTCACCGAGGACCAGCGCCAGATCCAGGAGATGGCGCAGAAATTCACCGCCGATGCGATCACCCCGTTCGCCGCGGAGTGGGACGAGAAATATATCTTCCCGCGCGACACGATCCGCCAGGCGGCCGAGCTTGGTTTCGGGTCGATCTATGTCAGCGAGGAATCCGGCGGGATCGGGCTGGGCCGGCTTGAAGCCGCGCTGATCATGGAGGCGATGGCCTATGGCTGCCCCTCGACCAGCGCATTCATCTCGATCCACAATATGGCGGCGTGGATGATCGACCGCTTTGGATCGGACGAGGTCAAGGCAAAGTATCTCCCCTCAATGATCCCGATGGAGCGGATCGGAAGCTATTGCCTGACCGAACCGAGCTCGGGATCGGACGCGGCGGCGCTCAAGACCAAGGCGGTGCTGGATGGCGACCATTATGTGGTCTCGGGCTCCAAGGCGTTCATCTCGGGCGGCGGCGAGAATGAGATTTACGTCACGATGGTCCGCACCGGCGAGGATGGCCCCAAGGGGATCAGCGCGCTGGTGATCGAAAAGGACATGAAGGGCGTCAGCTTCGGCGCCAACGAGAAGAAGCTCGGCTGGCATTCGCAGCCCACCGCACAGGTCAATTTCGACGAGGTCCGGGTGCCGGTCGCCAACCGCGTCGGCGGCGAGGGCGAAGGCTTCCGCATCGCGATGATGGGCTTGGACGGCGGTCGGCTCAACATCGGCGCCTGCTCGCTTGGCGGCGGGCAGCGCTGCCTCGACGAAGCGATTGCCTACACCAAGGAACGCAAGCAGTTCGGCAAGGCGATCGCCGACTTTCAGAATACCCAATTCACGCTCGCCGACATGGAAACCGAACTTCAGGCAGCGCGCTATCTCCTCTATGTCGCGGCGGCCAAGGTGACCGACAATGCGCCCGACAAGAGCAAGTTCGCCGCCATGGCCAAGCGCCTTGCGACCGACACCGGAAGCTCGGTGGTCGACCGCGCGCTGCAACTGCATGGCGGCTACGGCTATCTCCAGGATTATCCGATCGAACGCTTCTGGCGCGATCTTCGCGTTCACTCGATCCTTGAGGGCACCAACCAGGTGATGCGGATGATCGTCGGCCGCGAACTGACGCGCCAGTAATGACCCGCAAACCCACCCTTCCCTTCGACCCGTTCGCCATCGCAAAGGCCACTGGTGAGGCGGCGATGGGGCTCGCGATGCGGCCGCAGGATTTGCTCGAGGTGCAGGTCGCGGCGGCAAATCAGTGGAGTGATTTCTGGACCCAGGCGCTGACCGGAAAGGCTGGCGAGAAGCCGCGCGACCGGCGGTTCCACTCGGCCGACTGGCAGGACGATCCTTATTATCGCTCGGTGCGCGACGCTTATCTGCTCGCCTCGACCCAGTTGCGCGAGATGGTGGCGCTGGGAGACGGCGACGACAGTTCGAAGTCGATGAGCCGCTTCCTGCTCGATCAATATCTCAACGCCGTCTCCCCCGCCAATTTCGCGCTCACCAACCCTGACGTGATGAAGCGGGTCAAGGAGACCAATGGCGCCAATCTGGTCGGCGGCTTCCAGTCGCTGGTCGAGGATTTGACGAGCGGCAAGGGCATCGTCCGCCGTCGCACCGATGAGACCGCGTTCGTGAAAGGCAAGACCATCGCCGCGACCCCGGGCGAAGTGGTGTTCCAGAACGAGCTGTTCCAGCTGATCCAATATACGCCGACCACCGCGAAGGTGGCCGAGGCGCCGATGCTGTACGTACCGCCGCTGGTGAACCGATACTACATGATCGACCTCGCGCCCGAGCAGAGCCTGGCCAAATGGCTGGTCGACGAGGGCCGCACCGTGTTCGTCGTGTCATGGGTCAATCCCGGGCCCGAGCATAAGGACAAAGGCGTCGAGGATTATGTCGTCGACGGGGTGATCGCGGCGATCGACGAGGTGCGCCGCCGGACCAAGGCCGCGCCCGACCTGTTCGCCTTCTGCCTTGGCGGGACATTGGTGGCGATCGCGCTGGCGTGGCTGGCGGCGGAGCGGCGCGGCAAAGACGTTAATTCGGGGACGTTGATTGGCAGCCTGGTCGATTTCGCCGACATGCGCGACTGGTCGGCGTTCGTCCACGAAGGCCATCTCGATGCGCTCGACGATCATCTCGAGAAAGCCGGCTACATCGACAGTCTCGAGCTCCAGCGGCTGTTCGCGGCAATGCGCGCCAATGATTTGATCTGGTCGAGCGTGGTCCAGCATTATCTGCTCGACAAGCCGGCGCCGCCGTCGGATTTGCTAACCTGGTTCGAGGATGGAGCGCGCATCCCGGCGGCGTTCCTCAAAAGCTATAATCGTGATCTGTTGCTCAATAACCGGCTGAAGGATCCCGCCGGATTCGCGGTGCGGGGGGTTTCGATCGACCTCGCCGCGATCGAAGCGCCGATGCTGATCATCGCGCTGAAAGATGACCACGTCTCGGCGTGGGAAGCGGTGTATCGCGGGGCGCGAGACATCGGCGCCGACTTCATCCTCGGCGGATCGGGGCATAATGCCGGGGTGATCAACCCGCCGAGCCGCAACAAGCATGGGTTCTGGACCGGCCTCGCGCGGCCCGAAAAAGCTGAAGAGTGGCTGGCAGGTGCCGACCGGCACGAAGGCAGCTGGTGGCCGTTGTGGACCGGATGGCTCGATGGCCATGGTGGCGGCAAGACCGTCGCGGCGCGTAGCATCAAGGGTGGCATCGAGCCTGCCCCCGGTTCCTATGTGATGATGAAGTGAGCGACGTTCTTACGCTGAAGGAGGGCTTTGCCGGCCGCCTTCGTCTCAACCGACCCAAGGCGCTCCACAGCCTCAACCGCCAGATGGTGCGCGACATGGCGCGCGCGCTGATCGAGTGGCGCGACGATCCCGATGTGCGAATCATCCTGATCGATCATGCGGAAGGCAGAGGATTCTGCGCGGGTGGCGACGTAGTCGACATTTCCCAGAGCGTCGAAGGCGCGGACGCGGCGGCGCGGGCCTTTTTCTTCGACGAATATCGGCTCAACCATCTGGAATATACCTACGCCAAGCCGGGCGTCGCCTTCATGGACGGGATCACCATGGGCGGCGGGGTCGGGATCGCCTGCCCGTGCCGCTATCGGGTCGCGACCGAGCGCACCATTCTCGCCATGCCCGAGACGACGATCGGCATCTTCCCCGATGTCGGCGGCGGGCGCTATTTGTCGCGGTTGCGCGGGCGGTTGGCGCAGTTCCTGGCGCTGACGGGGGCGCGGCTGGATGGCGCGGAATGCCTCAAGCTCCGGCTGGCGACCCATTATATTCCGTCCGAGCGGCTTGAGGCGGCCAAGGAACGGATCATGGCCCAGCCGTTCCGCGTGCAGGCGATCCTCGACGAATTGTCCGAAGAGAATGTGCCCGAAGCGCGGATCAGCGGCAACCTGGCCAAGATCGACCGTTACTTCGCGTCCGACCGGCTGGAAGACATCATCGACGCGCTCGACGCGGGCGCTTCCGAAGGCGACGAATGGGCGGCCAAGGAAGCGGTCACGATCCGCGGCAAATCGCCGATGGCCTGCAAGGTCAGCCTGAAATTGCTCCAGGAAAGTCCTTACCAACTACATTTCGTCGACGAGATGCGGATGGAATATGGAATCATGGTTCGGCTGATCCACCATCCGGACTTCCGCGAGGGCGTCCGCGCTTTGTTGATCGACAAGGATGGCAAGCCGGGCTGGAATCCGTCCAACCCCGCCTCGATCGGCGACCGCGACGTCGAAGCCTTTTTCGAACCGCTGCCGATTGAAGAAGAGTGGCGGCCGTTTGACTTCTAGGAGTGATCAATGAGCTACGAAACCATCCTGGTCGAGGCGAAGGGCGCGGTGACGTTGGTCACGCTCAACCGCCCGCAGGCGCTCAACGCGCTCAACTCGGCGGTGCTCAAGGAATTGATCGCGGTGTTCGCGGCCTATGATGTTGACCCCGCCCAGCGCTGCCTGGTGCTCACCGGATCGGAGAAAGCGTTCGCCGCCGGGGCCGACATCAAGGAGATGCAGGCGCAGGGCTTCGCCGACATGTACGGCAGTAATTTCTTCGCCGGATGGGAGCAGGTCACCGCGACCCGCAAGCCGTGGATCGCGGCAGTTGCGGGCTTCGCGCTCGGCGGCGGTTGCGAAGTGGCGATGATGGCCGACTTCATCATCGCCGCCGACACCGCCAAATTCGGCCAGCCCGAGATCAAGCTGGGCGTCACGCCCGGCATGGGCGGCTCACAGCGGCTGACTCTGGCGGTGGGCAAGGCCAAGGCGATGGAAATGTGCCTGACCGGGCGGATGATGGGCGCCGAGGAGGCCGAACGCAGCGGGCTGGTAGCCAAGGTGGTGCCCGCCGCCGACCTGATCGAGGAAGCGCTCAAGACTGCCACGGCGATCGCCGGCATGGCCCCGCTGGCTGCGATCGCCACCAAGGAAATGGTCAACGCCGCCTATGAGATGAGCCTCGCGCAAGGCATCAATTTCGAGCGCCGCCTGTTCCACGGCCTGTTCGGCACCGAAGACCAGAAGGAAGGCATGGCCGCTTTCGTCGACAAGCGACCTGGCAACTGGACGGGCAGATAGATCGCCGCGCTCCTGCGAAGGCAGGAGCCGTAGCCAAAGCTCCTGCCTTCGCAGGAGCGCAAGGGAGTAATTAGATGGCACGCGTAGCATTCATCGGGCTCGGCAACATGGGCGGCGGGATGGCCGCGAATCTGGCCGCGAAGGGCGAGGAGGTCGTCGCGTTCGACCTCGCCGCGCCGGCGCTGGAGCGGGCCAAGGGCAATGGCTGTTCGGTTGCGACCAGCGCTGAGGAAGCGGTTGCGAGCGCGGACGTGGTCGTAACCATGCTTCCGGCCGGCAAGCATGTCGCCAGCGTCTATCGCGACGCCATTCTCGGCAAGGCGCCAACCAGCGCGCTGCTGATCGATTGCTCGACCATCGACGTGGCGACCGCGAAATCGGTCGAGGCGGAGGCTGCAGCGGCTGGCTACACCATGGTCGATGCGCCGGTGTCGGGCGGGATTGCGGCGGCTGATGGCGGCACGTTGACCTTCATGGTTGGCGGCAGTGATGACGGGTTTGAGCGCGCCAAAGTCGTGCTCGACAAGATGGGCAAGGCGGTGATCCACGCCGGCGACGCGGGCGCGGGCCAGGCGGCCAAGATCTGCAACAACATGCTGCTCGGCGCGACCATGGCGGCGACCTGCGAGGCGTTCGTGCTGGCGGAGAAGCTCGGGCTCGATGCCCAGACCTTTTACGACATTTCGTCCAAGGCCAGCGGGCAGAGTTGGTCGATGACCTCATACTGCCCCGTCCCCGGCGTCGGCCCCGAAACGCCTGCGGACCGCAATTACGACGGCGGATTCGCGGCGGCGCTGATGCTCAAGGATCTCAAGCTGGCGATGGAAGCGGCGAAAGAAGCCGGTGCCTACACGCCGATGGGTGGCGAGGCGGAGGAATTGTACCAGCGTTTTGTCGACCGCGGCGGGGCCAACAAGGACTTTTCCGGTCTGATCAAGATGATCGACGACAGTTGGGTAGCGGAAGAGGCAAACTGATTTCTTTTCCCTTTGTGTCGAGCCTTCGTCGAGACACGTCCCTCGACGAAGGCTCGGGACTAACGGGGTTTTGCTATTGATGTGGCACCTGATCACGACCACATGCCCCTTATGCTGATCGAGATCGAACCGACGCCCAACCCGGCGACCCGCAAATTCCTGCCCGGCCGTACCGTGATGGAGACGGGCGGGCGTGATTTTCCCAATGCCGCCGCCGCCGAGGCATCGCCCCTGGCCGAGGCTTTGTTCGCGATTGGCGGCGTCAACGGGGTCTATTTCGGGCGCGACTTCATCTCGGTTTCGGCCGAGCCGAACGCCGACTGGCATGCGCTGGAAGGCGATGTGCTGACCTTGCTGCTCGATCATTTCACGCTCGATGCGCCGTTGTTCCGGCAAGGCAGCGCGGCGGGGATCGAGGTTGCGCCCGATGACGGTTTCACCGGCGAGGACGATCCGGCCGACGCCGACATCATCGACCAGATCAAGGATCTGATCGAAACCCGCGTTCGCCCCGCGGTGGCGCAGGATGGCGGCGATATCGTCTATCGTGGTTATCGCGACGGCACGCTGTATCTCGTGATGCAGGGCGCCTGCGCGGGCTGTCCGTCGTCGGCGGTGACCCTGAAGCGCGGGATCGAAGGCCTGATCAAACATTATGTCCCCGAGGTCGAAAGCGTCGAAGCGGTCTAAATCGCTTGCCCGTTTCGTTTCGCTGTGCCCAAATCGTTCGTTGAACGATGGAGCCCAGTGCCTTGATCCTTGCTCTCGACACGTCGACCCCGGCCTGCACCGCGGCCTTGTTCGCGGCTGACGGGTCGGTGTTCGCGCGGGCCGACCAGGTGATCGGCCGGGGTCATGCCGAATATCTCGCGCCGATGATCGCCGAGATGCTTTCGGGTCGCATTCCGAATACCATATGCGTCGGCGTCGGGCCGGGCAGTTTCACGGGCTTGCGGATCGGCATCGCCTTTGCGCAAGGCCTTGGAATCGGGTGGGATATTCCGGTTCACGGGTTCGACTCGCTGGCATTGATCGCGGCTGGAGCGCCGGCGGGCGACGGACCGGTCGCGGTGGCGGTCGGCGGCGGGCATGGCGAATTGTTTGTCGCCCAATATGCCCGGCCTCGGCTGACTCCGATCGGCGAAGTCGCCAACTTGACCGCCGTGACAGCGGCGGCGGCGATCGATGCGCATCTGGTGGTCGGCAGCGGCGCGGCGGCGTTGGTTGCGGCGCGCGAGACTGGCGAAGCGATCGACCTGCTGCCCGCCGCGGCCAATCTGCTCGCCCTGTCCCACGCACGTCGCCACCTTCCCCCTAGCCCGATCTACGCCCGCGCGCCCGATGCCCAACCGGTTACGACCAACCCGGTCACCCGACCGGTGGCGGCATGAGTACCGCGTCCAATCCCTTGCACCCGGTGACGCTGTGTCAGGGCAATGCCGAGGATCTGGACGGCGTGATGGAGGTGATGACCGACGCCTTCGATGGCGGCTTCGGGGAAGGATGGTCGCGATCGCAATGCGCCGGAATCCTCCCGTTGTCGGGGGTGATCCTGACGCTCGCCCGCGATCGTCACGGCCAGGCGCGCGGCTTTTCACTCCAGCGCAATGTGGCCGACGAATCCGAACTGTTGCTGCTCGCGGTCCATCGCTCGGCCCAGCGCGGCGGAATCGGGATGCAATTGCTCGACCATTTCGTCGACAGCAGCCGCTCGAACGGAGCGACCAAACTCCATCTCGAAGTCCGCGACGGCAACCCAGCGACCGCAATGTACCAGGCATTCGGTTTTAGCGCGGCCGGGCGACGGACCAACTATTATCGCGGAAGTGACGGCCGCCTATTCGACGCGGTTACCATGGTCCTCGACTTGAATCGTGCTTAATTCAGCAACTTAATCGCCGACTATTGCGCCCTTATTCGTCGCGGCCTAAGGCCCGCTTTGTCCGCCACTTTCTGGCGGTTCGCGTTCGCGTCGAAATCCAGCTCGGGGAAATCAACGAATGTCAGACGAAACCAACGATGATACTCTAATCACGCTCACTGCCGACATTGTCGCGGCCCACGTCAGCAACAATAGCGTTGCGGTCAACGACTTGCCGCAGTTGATCAACAACATCCACGGCGCACTTGCCGGACTGTCGGGCCGCAGTGCGCCCGAGGTCAAGCAGGAACCCAAGGTGCCGATCCGCTCGTCGATCAAGCCGGACTATATTGTCTGCCTTGAAGACGGGAAGCGTTTGAAGATGCTCAAGCGGCATCTGATGACCCATTATCAAATGACCCCGGATCAGTATCGCCAGAAGTGGGGCCTGAACTCCGACTATCCGATGGTCGCGCCCAACTATGCTGAGCAGCGCCGTACGCTGGCCAAGGCAATCGGCCTGGGCACCAAGCGCGGCAAGCGCAAGGCGAAGTGACGAACTAGCGTCATCCTGGACCCCGATCCGGGATCCATCTTTTCTTTTGTCGAATCAGGAAGAGGTGGATCCCGGGTCAGGCTCGGGATGACGGCTGGATTTTAGGCTAACCTCACTCTACTTACACTCCCATGCACCGTACGATCGATATTGAGCAGCTCTGCGCCGACAAGGGGCTTCGCATCACCGAGCAGCGCAAGACGATTGCGCGGGTGCTTGGCGACAGCGAGGATCATCCCGATGTCGAGACGCTCCACACCCGCGCCGCCGCGATCGATCCCAACATCTCGATCGCCACCGTCTATCGCACCGTCCGCCTGTTCGAGGAGGCGGGGATATTGGAGCGACACGAGTTTGGCGACGGGCGCTCGCGCTATGAAGCGGCATCCGAATCGCATCACGACCATCTGATCGACGTCGAGACCGGCAAGGTCATCGAATTCGTCGATGAGGAACTGGAAGAATTGCAGCGGCGGATCGCCGACCGGCTCGGCTTCCGGCTGGTCGATCATCGCATGGAGCTCTATGGCGTCGCCAGCGATCGCGACCGCTGAGCCCAATTCCTCCAGGGTTCGCGCGGCGCTGAGAATTACGGCGATGGCGGGCTGGTTCGTCGTCTGCGTCGTCCCCCACCTGCTGTCGAAATTGTCCGGTCGGTCGCGCTGGCCGCGCCGCTTCCTCGGCGGGATCGCGTGGATCGTCGGCGCCGATGTCCGGACCGAGGGCGTGGCCGCGCGACGCGGCGACCTGTTGATCGCCAACCACGTCAGTTGGCTCGACATCATGGTGCTGGCCGGGGCAACCGGCTGCGCGTTCATTTCCAAGGCCGAAATTCGCGGGCATCCGTTCCTGCGATGGGTCGCCGACCAGAACCACACGATCTACGTCGATCGCGCCGAGCGTCGCGCGATCCATGACCAGGCCAAGGCGATCGTCGATGGCCTTCGCCGCGACCAGCCGCTGGCACTGTTTCCCGAAGGCACGGTCGGCGACGGCGGCACGCTATTGCCGTTCAAGCCGAGCCTGCTGTCTGCGGTCGCGCCAGCACCCGACGGCGTCACCCTGCGACCCGTGGCGATCGACTATCACGGTCGCGCCCACCTGCTTGGCTGGGCGCCGGGCGAGCATGGACTCGACAATGCGTTGCGCATCCTTGGCCGCAAGGGGCGGCTGCCAGTGACGGTCCGGCTGCTCGAGCCGATCGCCCCCTCCCTGGATCGCAAGATCATTGCCCGCGCCGCGCATGATGCGGTGGCGGCGGCGCTGGCATCGTCGGGAATTCGGCCGGCCAGCCAATAATGCGCTTTTGCCGTTTGTGCTGAGCTTGTCGAAGCACTGTCCTAATTTCTATCCGGCGCGACGGAGAAGAACAGTCCTTCGACAAGCTCAGGACGAGCGGATGTTTGGGGAATCGGCACACATTGTCTAATGCGCGCGCCATGAACAGCGTGCCGCCTCCGAAAACCTTCCGCGTCAAAAGCTTCGGCTGCCAGATGAACGTCTATGATGGCGAGCGGATGGCCGAAATGCTGACCGCCGAGGGGATGACCGCTGCCGACGGCGAGGATGCCGACCTGGTGGTGCTCAACACCTGCCATATCCGCGAGAAAGCGGTCGACAAGGCGTATAGCGATGTCGGGCGGCTGACCCGTGACGACGGGACGCGCCCGATGATCGCGCTCGCCGGATGCGTCGCGCAGGCGGAAGGTGGCCAGGCCCAGCGCCGGTCGAAGGCGATCGACCTGGTGGTCGGCCCGCAAGCCTATCATCGCTTGCCCGCGATGGTCGCTGCGGCGGCGCGGGGCGATCGGCCGGTCGATACCGACATGCCCGCGATCTCGAAATTCGATGCGATGCCGGCGCGGCGGCGGAGCGGGCCAAGCGCCTTCCTGACGGTGCAGGAAGGGTGCGACAAATTCTGCACCTACTGCGTCGTGCCCTACACCCGCGGGGCCGAGATCAGCCGCCCGTTCGGCGATATCGTGACCGAGGCTCAGGCGCTGGTCGATGGCGGCGCGCGCGAAATCACCCTGCTCGGGCAGAATGTGAATGCGTGGACCGGGGGGCTGGACAAGCTCATCCGCGCCATCGCCAAAATCGATGGGCTGGAGCGGATCCGCTACACCACCAGCCACCCCGCCGACATGACCGACGAACTGATCGCGGCGCATGGCGAGATCGACAAGTTGATGCCCTATCTTCACCTGCCGGTGCAGTCGGGATCGGACCGTATACTCAAGGCCATGAACCGCAGCCATTCGGTCGACAGCTACCTGCGCACGATCGAGAAAATGCGTGTGGTGCGGCCCGATATCGCCATCTCGGGCGACTTCATCGTCGGCTTCCCGGGCGAGAGCGATGAAGATTTCACCGACACACTCGCTATCGTCGATGCGGTCGGTTACGCTTCGGCCTATAGTTTCAAATATAGTCCCCGTCCGGGCACCCCGGCGGCGACGATGGAAGGAGCGGTTGACCCCCAGGTGATGGACGAACGATTGCAGCGGCTACAGTCCCGCCTCGCCGAGCATAGCCTCGCCTTCAATCATGCCGCGATCGGCCGCGACACCCGGATCCTGGTCGACCGCAAGGGACGCCTGCCCGGCCAGATGATCGGCAAGTCGCCGTGGCTGCAATCGATCTTCGTCACCACCGACGCGGTGATCGGCGACATGGTCGACGTCACCGTCACCCACGCGTTGCCGAACAGTCTTGGCGGTGTGTTGCGTAATGTGGAGGCTGCCGCCTGATGGCCAAGCTCAACCTCCCCCCCGCGCTCGACGACCATATCATCGAGGGCCGCGCCCGGCTCGAACTGGAGTTCGACCAGCCGTATCTGCTGGGGCCATTGTTCGGCGATTACGACCGTCACCTGGTGATGATCGAGGATCGGCTGGGGGTGCATATCAACGCGCGCGGCACCCGCGTGATGATCGAGGGCGAGCCCGATTCGGCGGCGCGCGCCAAGGATGTATTGGTCGGGCTCTACAATCGGCTCGACCAGGGGCAGGATGTCGACGCCGCCGCAGTCGAGGCGGTGATCGGCATGGCCAACCAGCCGGCGCTGGACGGGATCATCTCGGCCGAGGTCGCGAAGCCCGCGGCGATCATGATCCGCACGCGCAAGAAGACCATCGTCCCGCGCTCGGCGCGCCAGACGCGCTACATGGAGGCGCTGGCGAGCGACGACATGATCTTCGCATTGGGGCCGGCGGGGACGGGCAAGACCTATCTCGCCGTCGCGCAGGCGGTGGCGATGCTCATCTCGGGCCAGGTCGACCGGCTGATCCTGTCGCGCCCCGCGGTCGAGGCGGGCGAGCGGCTGGGCTTCCTTCCCGGCGACATGAAGGAGAAGGTCGATCCCTATCTCCGCCCACTGTACGACGCGCTGTACGACATGCTGCCGACCGAACAGGTCGAGCGGCGGATCGCGTCGGGCGAAATCGAGATCGCACCGATCGCCTTCATGCGCGGGCGCACACTCAGCGACGCGTTCATCATCCTCGACGAGGCGCAGAACACCACGCCGCAGCAGATGAAGATGTTCCTGACCCGCTTCGGCATGCGCAGCCGGATGGTGATCTGCGGCGATCCCAACCAGACCGATCTGCCACGCGGCCAGGAATCGGGATTGAACGATGCGGTCGAGAAGCTTGAGGGCATTCCCAAGCTGTCGATGATCCGCTTCTCGTCCAAGGATGTCGTCCGTCATCCGCTCGTCGGGCGGATCGTCGAAGCGTATGAAGGTCCGGGCTACTGATGAGAACTCTCCTGCAACCGCTTGTGTCGAGCTCTTGTCGAGACACGTCCCTCGACGAAGGCTCGGGACAAACGGTTTTTATTGGGGCTAGTGGATCATGACCCTCGACATAATCCTCGACGCCGATCCGGAGTGGGACAGTAACATCAGGTGGGACGAGCTTGCTCGTTCCGCCGCCACCGCCGCGATCGCCGAAAGCGCCTTTCCGCAGCTTGCCGAGGGGCCGAGGGGGGTCGAGATTTCGTTGCGCCTGGCGGGGGACGAGGAGGTCCGCCTGCTCAACGCCCAATGGCGCGGCAAGGACAGAGCGACCAACGTCTTGTCCTTTCCGATGGCGGAAGGGGCCGAACTTTCCGCCGTTGGCAAGGGTCCCGAGCTGATGCTGGGCGACATCATCCTGGCGCATGGCGTGTGCGCCGCGGAGGCTGCGGCGAAGGCGGTCCCGATTGATGCCCATGCGGCACATCTGATGGTCCACGGGACGTTGCACTTGCTCGGATACGACCATGAAGACGAGGCCCAGGCGGCCGACATGGAGGCGCGCGAGGTGCGGGCACTGGCGCGGATCGGGCTCGCCGATCCCTACGCGCTCAAGGTGGCCGGCTGATGGCTACCACACCCGACGAGGGCCCATCGCGGCTGTGGCGCGGAATGCGCGCATTGATCTTCGGTGGCGATGGCGAGACGAGCCTGCGCGACCAGATCGAGGAAGCGATCGACGACGCCGAAGGTGAGCGCCCGATCAGCGGCGATTTGAGCCCCCACGAGCGGCAGATGCTGCGCAACCTGTTGCACTTCGGGGATCGCACCGCAGGCGAGGTGGCGGTCACTCGCGGCGATATCGTCGCGGTGCCCGACACGATCGCGTTCGACGATCTGGCGGCCGCCTTCGCCGAGGCGGGGCACAGCCGCCTGCCGGTCTATGCTGGCTCGCTCGACCATGTCGTCGGGATGATCCACATCAAGGACGTGTTCGTCGCCGGGCGCGATCCGGCGATTGATCGGTCGATGGCGTCGCTGATGCGCACGCCCCTGTTCGTGCCCGAATCGATGGGCGTGCTGGAATTGATGGCGCGGATGCGGGCCGAGCGGATGCACCTGGCGATTATCGTCGACGAATTCGGCGGCACCGAGGGGCTGGTGACGATCGAGGATGTGGTCGAGGAAATCGTCGGCGAGATCGAGGATGAGCATGACGAGGAGGAAGTCGCCAACCTGGTGATGCTGGACGAGGGCGTGTGGGAAGCCGATGCGCGGATCGAGATCGACGAGCTAGCCGCGGCAGTCGACAAGCGCCTGTTCTCCGACGAAGATGAGGTCGACACGCTGGGTGGGCTGATGTTCCTGCTCGCAGGCCATATCCCGCTCCAGGGCGAATGCGTGATCCACCCCAGCGGCTGGCGGCTCGAGGCGGTGGATTCGGATACAAGGCGGATCCTGCGCGTGCGGCTGCATGCGCCGGAGACCAAGGTCTAGGCACTTTTCGACGCGTGATCCGTTCCAATGAGCAATTCGTCACGGAGCTTCCCCTGTGCGCCCGATCCTCTCGACCGTCCTGCTCGCCGGACTGCTCTCCGCCTGTGGCGCCAGTCCGTCGACCGCCGACATCAACGATTATATCGGCCCCAATCCCAAGCTCGAGGCGCCGTCCAAGACGTTGCTTCCGACAGTCAACGTCGCCGACGCCAAGGGCTGGCCCGCGGGGATGATGCCCAAGGCCGCGGCGGGGCTCGCGGTCAACGAGTTCGCCGGCGGGCTGAGCCACCCGCGCTGGCTGCTGACTCTGGCCAATGGCGATGTGCTGGTGGCGGAGAGCGATAGTCCCGGCACCGACAAGACCGGCGGCGCGATCAAGGGCTTCATCCAGGGCATCATCATGGGCAAGGCCGGGTCAGGCAAGAACCCCAGTGCCAACCGGATCGTGCTGCTGCGCGATGCCGACGGTGACGGGACCGCCGAGCAGAAGTCGGTGTTGCTCGACCACGACCTCTATTCGCCGTTCGGGATGGCGGTGATCGGCGGCGAATTGTTCGTCGCCAACGCCAATGCTTTGGTCGCCTTCCCGTTCACGCCGGGCCAGACGAAAATCGACGCCAAACCGCGGGTCGTGACCGAGTTGCCATCAGGGTATAATCACCACTGGACCAAGTCGCTGGTCGCCGATCCGCAAGGCCGCTTCCTTTATGTCGGGGTAGGATCGAACAGCAATGTCGGCGAAAATGGCATGGAGATGGAGAAGGGCCGCGCCGCCATTTGGCAGATCGACCCCAAGTCCGGCCGCTATGCGATCTTCGCCGGCGGACTTCGCAACCCGGTCGGAATGGCGTTCAATCCGGCCAGTGGTGCCTTGTGGACCGTGGTCAACGAGCGTGACGAAATCGGCAATAATCTCGTCCCCGACTATCTCACCTCGGTCCAGAAAGGCGCCTTCTACGGCTGGCCGTGGAGCTATTACGGCAATAATGTCGATAGCCGCCCGCCCGCCAACCCGGGACAAGTCGTCAAGGCCATCGCACCCGATTATGCCCTCGGGCCACATGTCGCCGCGCTCGGTTTGACCTTTGCCACCGGCCAGACGCTTGGCCCCCAGTTCGCTAGCGGTGCCTTCGTCGGCGAGCATGGATCATGGAACCGAAAGCCGTGGAGCGGCTATGAAGTGGTGTTCGTGCCCTTCGCCGGCGCCATGCCCGCACCGGGCGCCAAGCCGATCCCCGTGCTGAACGGATTCCGCGTCGGTGACGTCGCTTACGGCCGCCCGGTGGGAGTGCAGATCGGCAAGGACGGCAGCCTGCTGGTGGTGGACGACGTCGGCAACAAGATATGGCGCGTCAGCGCGGCAGCGCCGCAATCCAGGATGGCAGCTCGATAGCTCGCTCGACTTCGCTCGGGGCGAACGGTTAAGGGCGGTCCATGAACCCTTTGATCGCCCTCGCGCTCGGCCTCGCCTCCGCCTTCGCGTTCCAGCCTTACGCGCTGTGGCCGCTGATGCCGCTGGCGTTCATTGGTCTGGCGGAACTGATTGCGCGCGCGCCGAGCCTGCGGCGGGCGCTGCTGATCGGCTGGCTGTTCGCGGTCGGACAGTTTGTCGTCGGCCTCAACTGGATCGCCACCGCTTTCACCTATCAGGCGGCGATGCCGGCGTGGCTGGGGTGGATCGCGGTGGTATTATTGTCCTTTTATCTGGCGGTCTATCCAATGCTTGCCGCCGGACTGGCGTGGCGGTTCGGAAGGGACCGACCAATTGCCCTGGTCCTCGCACTGGCGGGTGGATGGGCGATCACCGAATGGCTGCGCGCGACAATGTTCACCGGCTTTGCGTGGAATCCGGTGGGGGTGTCGCTGGTCGATTCGCAATTGCTCGGAGCGAGCCGGTGGATCGGCACCTATGGGCTGAGCGCGTTGGTCGTGCTGAGCAGCGGCGCGCTGTGGCTGGCGTGGAAGCGGGCGTTCAAGCCGGCTGGCTGGATCGCCTCGGGCGTGCTGGCGTCGGCTTTCGTTCCGTGGATGGCTTCTTCTCCGGCGACCGAGGTGGCGGGCAAGACGCCGATCCGCATCGTCCAGCCCAATATCGGGCAAGAAGACAAGTGGCGCGAAGGACTTGCCGACGAGGC
The DNA here is from genome assembly GCA_038234545.1 of Sphingomonadales bacterium. GTDB lineage: Bacteria > Pseudomonadota > Alphaproteobacteria > Sphingomonadales > Sphingomonadaceae > Sphingomicrobium. Next base: position 3,726 of record JBBQTM010000025.1, on the reverse strand, counting down.
GCTCCAGCGGCTCGGGGCCCTGTCCGCGAAGGCCGCCAATCCCCAACCTCGCCTGTTGTTCTGGCCCGAGGTCGCGGTTCCAGAACCGTTCGCCATCATGGATAGCGAACGTCGCACGCTCCCCGTGCAATTGCCCACCATCCCGCGCGCGATCCAGTCGATTCGTCCCGGCGACCTACTGGTGACCGGCGGATTCGCTTTGATCGCCGGCCCCGACGGAACGGTGACCGGCAACACCAACAGCGTGTTCGCAATTGATCGTGGCGGCGCGATCCTTGGCCGTTACGACAAGGCGCACCTCGTCCCTTACGGGGAGTATCTGCCGATGCGCCCGTTGCTGACGGCGATGGGCCTGTCGCAGCTTGCGCCGGGCCAAGGCGACACCGCGTACGGCCCCGGACCGCGCTCGATCGACCTCGGCGCGTTCGGCAACATGGGGCTTCAAGTCTGTTACGAAATCATCTTCTCGGGCGACGTTGTCGATGACCGCAACCGCCCCGATTTCATCTTCAACCCATCCAATGACGCCTGGTTCGGCGCTTGGGGTCCGCCCCAGCATCTCGCCCAGGCCCGCCTTCGCGCCGCGGAAGAAGGGCTTCCAGTGATCCGATCGACCCCCACCGGGATCAGCGCGGTGGTCGACTCGCGGGGGCGCCTATTGCAGTCCTTGGCCTGGCGCACTGCTGGCACGATCGACGCCACCCTTCCTCCTCCCGGCGCGCCAACCCTATTCGCGCGGTTCGGCAACGTCATTCCGCTGGCGCTGGGCTTCCTGCTGCTGTTTTCGGCGATTGCACTGGGCCGACGCCGCCGCTAAAGACCGACATATAAAGCTTTCCTTATATCCCAAAAGGACCGTGCCGCTCATGCGCAGCAACTATCTCTTTACGTCCGAGTCCGTGTCCGAAGGCCATCCCGACAAGGTGTCCGACCAGATCAGCGACGCGATCGTCGACCTGTTCCTGTCCAAGGATCCCGAGGCGCGGATCGCGTGCGAGACATTGTGCACCACGCAATTGGTCGTGCTGGCTGGCGAAATCCGCGGCAAGGGCATTTACGAGAATGACCAGTGGGCCCCGGGTATCCCCGAGGAAGTCGAGGCGGCAGTCCGCGCGACGGTCAAGAAGATCGGTTACGAGCAGGATGGCTTCCACTGGGAGAGCTTCCGCTTCGAGAACAATCTGCACGGCCAGTCGGCGCATATCGCGCAGGGCGTCGATGCCGCGGGTAACAAGGACGAAGGCGCGGGCGATCAGGGAATCATGTTCGGCTATGCCAGCAACGAGACCCCCGACTATCTCCCCGCCACCCTCTATTACAGCCACAAGATCCTCGAGCGGATGGCAGCCGATCGCCATTCGGGCGCGGCGCCGTTCCTGGAGCCCGACGCCAAGAGCCAGGTGACCCTGCGCTACGAGGAGAGCAAGCCGGTCGCCGCGACCGCGATCGTCGTCTCGACCCAGCACGCCAGGGGCTATGACCAGGGCGATCAGGAGGCCGAGCTTCATGCCTATGTGAAGCGCGTCGTCGCCGACATCCTGCCCGCCGATCTGCTCGATGGCGACACCGTCTATCACATCAACCCGACCGGCAGCTTCGAAATTGGCGGGCCCGACGGCGACGCCGGGCTGACCGGGCGCAAGATCATCGTCGACACTTATGGCGGCGCGGCCCCGCACGGCGGCGGCGCATTCTCGGGCAAGGATCCGACCAAGGTCGACCGCTCGGCCGCCTACATGGCGCGCTACCTCGCCAAGAATATCGTCGCCGCGGGCTATGCCACGCGCTGCACGATCCAGCTGGCCTATGCGATTGGCGTCAGCGAGCCGCTGTCGCTCTACGTCGACACGCACCGCACCGGCACCGTCGGCGACGATGCGCTGGAAAATGCGATCCATTCGATCGCCAAGCTGGGCAAGCTGACCCCGCGCGGGATCCGCACCCATCTCGGCCTCAACAAGCCAATCTATTCCAAGACCGCCGCCTACGGCCATTTCGGCCGCGCCGCCGAGGGTGACTTCTTTCCGTGGGAAAAGACCGACCTTGGCGAGGATCTGAAGGCCGCGCTGGCCTTACTTTGATCGGATTGCCTGTTAAGGTCGGCCATCCTGACGGGGGGCCTGTCGATGATCACGCTGTTTCTCGCTTTGGCAGCGGCCGCAGCCGCTCCGACCGGTGCCGAGCGCGCCGCAATCTTCAAGGCGGCCGGGTTCACGCCCACCGCGGGCCGCTATCTGATGTGCGACGGCCGGACCCCGCTGGGGCTTGAAACGCGCGATATCAACGGTGACGGTCGGCTCGATGCCTTGGTGCTCGACGGCGGTCTCGAATGCTATGGCAGCACCGAATCCGGCTTTGCGCTGTTGACCAGAACCGTGGCCGGAAAATGGATCAAGCTCCACAACAGTCCCGGCGTTCCGCACTTCCTGACCACCCGCGCCAACGGCTGGCCCGACCTTGAAGTCGGCGGTCCGGGCTTCTGCTTCCCCGTTCTGCGCTGGACGGGGCAGGACTATGCCAACCACCGTAAGCAATATCAGGGCAAGCCCTGCCGCTAGGCCAGCATGCGGACCTTGGGCTCGCGGTCCCAGTGGCGTTTGGGCGCAACCTTGGCGAATTGATCGAGGCTGACCACGCCCGCGTCGGTTTCGACCCCAGCCTTGTCGAGCAATGCCTTGGCACCGGCATCGTGACCGATCGTCTTGACGTGGCCAAAGGCGTCCATCACGAACTGGACCGCCGCGCCTTCCTTGCACAGCTTCGCAGCTGCCTCCGGCGCAAGCACCAGCGCGATCGCGTCGAACAGCACCGACGGCGATCCGGCCAGCTGGCCATCGGCCTTGAGTGTGCCGCCCTTGAGCGCCAGCCCGCCGACCTTCGGCGCGATGGTAAACACCGATCCGCCTTTGGCTTCGACCGCCTTTTTCACCATGTCGATCGCGGCCTTGTCCGAACCTTCGTCGAACAGGATCGCGACCTTGCGCCCGGTCATCGGCGGGTCGCCCTGCTTGAGGATCGACAGCGCGTCGGACGGCGTCATGTCGACCGGCGCTTTGGCGGGCTTGCTCGCGGCGGGGAGTTCCATGGCGAGGCCGGCCGCTACGCGCTTGGCCAAATCATCGTCGGCGTTGCGAAGGTTGGCGAGCATTCGCAGGCGGATCGGCTCGAGCTGGACCTTGGACAATTCAAAGGTGAAGGCCGACGCGATGTGGGCCTGCTCGATCTCGGTCTGCGAGCGGAAGAACAAGCGCGCCTGGCTGTAATGATCAGCGAATGTGTCCGAGCGGACGCGAAGTTTTTCGTTGCCGTCATTGCGCTCGTCGTTGGTCGCGACGGTCTTGAAGCCCTGCTCGCTCTCGCGCGGACCGCCGTCTTCACCATGATCGCCGAGTGAATTGGGCTCGTAATTGGCGCGGCCCTTGGGCACCTGCGTTTGCATCATCCCGTCGCGCTGGAAATTACCGAATGGGCAGCGCGGGGCGTTGACCGGGATCTGGTGGAAATTGGTCGTGCCGAGGCGCGACTTCTGGGTGTCGAGATAGGAGAAAAGACGACCCTGGAGCAAAGGATCGTTGGAGAAATCGATCCCCGGGGGGACGTTGGTGGGCAAGAAGGCAACCTGCTCGGTCTCGGCAAAGAAATTATCGACATTGCGGTTGAGGGTCAGCCGCCCGATGATCCGCACCGGGACATCTTCCTCGGGGATGAGCTTGGTCGAATCGAGCA
>JBBQTM010000024.1:0-21652 GCA_038234545.1 Sphingomonadales bacterium | reverse complement strand
GATCGCGAAAAAAGGTTGCCACCCAGATCGTTACCAGCACCAGCAACCAGCCGATGAACGGGCTGACCAAGCTGTAGACGGCAAGCGCGATGAAGGCCGAAATGAGGGCGAACTTGCGACCCTCCGGATGGACCGAGGGGCAGCGCCATTTGACTGCGGCGAGATGATTGTTGGGATTGTCGAGCTGTGCCATGCGCGCTCCTTAGTGGCGGCATGCCCAAGCCGCAATGTCGCGGTTGCCTTGATCCGGAGCGACGCTTAAGGCCCGCGCCAACCCCCAACAATTTCAGATGCAGGACGTTTCCATGGCCAAGATCAAGGTGAAGAACCCGGTTGTCGAACTCGATGGCGACGAGATGACGCGGATCATCTGGCAGTGGATCCGCGAGAAACTGATCCTTCCCTACCTCGACATCGACCTGAAATATTACGACCTCGGGATCGAGAAGCGCGACGAGACCGACGACGCGATCACGGTCGACGCGGCCAAGGCGATCAAGCAATATGGCGTCGGCGTGAAATGCGCCACGATCACCCCCGATGAGCAAAGGGTCGAGGAATTCGGGCTCAAGAAGATGTGGAAGTCGCCCAACGGCACGATCCGCAATATCCTTGGCGGCGTGGTGTTCCGCGAACCGATCGTGATCGACAATATCCCGCGCATCATCCCCGGCTGGACCGACCCGATCGTCATCGGCCGCCATGCCTTTGCCGACCAGTATAAGGCGACCGACTTCCTGGTCCCGGGTCCCGGCAAGCTGACCATGAAATTCGTCGGCGAGGACGGTGAGGTGATCGAGCATGAAGTGTTCGACTATCCCTCGGCCGGGGTGGCGATGGGGATGTACAACCTCGACGCGTCGATCCGCGACTTCGCCCAAGCCTGTCTGAACTACGGCCTGCAGCGCAAATGGCCGGTGTATCTGAGCACCAAGAACACCATCCTCAAAGCCTATGACGGCCGATTCAAGGATATCTTCCAGGAAATTTTCGAGCGCGATTTCAAGGACAAGTTTGCCGAAGCGGGGATCGAGTATCAGCATCGCCTGATCGACGACATGGTCGCCTCCGCCCTGAAGTGGAGCGGCAAGTTCGTCTGGGCGTGCAAGAATTACGACGGCGACGTCCAGTCCGACCAGGTGGCGCAGGGCTTCGGCAGCCTGGGCCTGATGACCAGCGTGCTGATGACCCCGGACGGCCAGACCGTCGAGGCCGAAGCGGCGCATGGCACGGTGACGCGGCATTACCGCATGCACCAGGCGGGGAAAGCGACCTCGACCAACCCGATCGCGTCGATCTTCGCCTGGACCGGCGGCCTCAAGTTCCGCGGCAAGCTGGACGAGACGCCCGACGTCATCCGGTTCGCCGAAACGCTGGAGCGAGTGTGCGTCGCGACGGTCGAGGAGGGCAAGATGACCAAGGATCTCGCCATTCTCGTGGGCCCCGACCAGGCGTGGATGACCACGGAGCAATTCTTCGAAGCGATTCGCGAGAATCTCGAGACGGCAATGGCGAAGGAAAATGTCGCCGCTTAAGGTGACAAAGTTTCCCCACTTCGACGGCTTTTTGGGGGCCTGGCGTCAACCTAAGGAAATTTGCGCAAGCGGTTTTCAGTAGGCACCAGGCGCGCGGAAACGACTATTTCAAAGAGCCGGGTTGGACTGTCTCACAGTCCGGCCGCTGTAGGACAGCGAAATCTAACCCCGCCGGGGTCCGAAGGCGTCGGGCGAGCGAACTCGCTCGCGCCGGATGCTGAGTCCGATCAGCCGACCGGGGATCCGGCGGAGCAAAGGGAAGCGGTCGAGCATCCGCACCGCGAACGGCGCGCGGATCGGACCTCCCTGTTTCAACACATTGCCGATGATCCGGTCCTGTACCGCCTTCTGCCCGGCCTGGATAACCCGGGTCGGCCACAGCCGCCGTTGCTCCACTTTTACCAACAAACCATCGACATTCTCCCCACGCACCAACGGAGCGGCAAGGATATTGGCGGCGGCGACCGCATCCTGCACGGCAAGGTTGATGCCGATCCCGCCGGCCGGCGACATCGCATGGGCCGCGTCACCGATGGCGAGCAGGCCCGGCCGATGCCAGCAGGTCAGCCGGTCGAGCTCGACCGTGAGCAAATGCAATTGATCGATATCGGTCAGCACATCGCCGAGCGGACCGAGGATTGGCGCGGCCGCTTCGATCCGCGCACGCAGCGCCGCGATACCCCCGGCGCGCAACTTTGCGCCCATGCCCTTGGCAAAGATGTAGGCGACCTGCCAATAATCGCGGCGGTCGATCAGGGCCATCAAGGTGCCGCGCGCGGCAATTCCACGCAACGCATATCCTGCCTCGTGAAGCTTAGGCACCCGGAACCAGAATACATCCATCGGCGCGCCGAGATTTTGGACTGGCAGCAGGGTTCGCGCCAGCGATGAGCGACCGTCGGCGGCGATGGTCAGCGCGGCGCGCATTTGCCGCCCGTCGGTCAGGGTTACCCCGGCAATCCGCCCCTCCTGGTCGATGAAGCCGGTGACCGGCGCCTCCATGACGAGATTGAAGCCCGGATAACGCGCCGCCTCGTCGCGCAGGAAATCGAGAAATTCCCATTGCGGCATCATCGCGATGAACGGCGCCGGCGTATCGAGGTGCGACAGGTCGCCAAGCACATAATCCCGCCCCGAGATGGTCCCGACCGCCCGGGTAAGCCGATCATGCGGGCGCTTGAGGAAGCGCTCAAGCATTCCCAGTTGGTCGAGGATCTCCATGGTCGAGGGGTGGACCGTGTCGCCGCGGAAATCGCGAAAGAAATCGGCATGCTTCTCGATGACGATGACGGACACGCCGGCGCGAGCCAGAAGCAGCCCGGCCATCATCCCCGCCGGCCCGCCGCCGACGATCAGGACATCGGCATCGCCTGATGGTGACGTCATGCCGTCAATCTACGTCACGGCGGTTGGCAATCAACCCTTCGTCAGCGCTTCCGGCTTGTGGGCGGCGTGTTTTCCAGCTTCGGTTTCGACCAGATATTCGGGATTATCCGTGGACGCCGCGACCTTGTGGCCCTTGATCGTCATCGGGCTGGTGAGCTTCTTCATCACCTTGCCGGTGGAGTGGCCGCCCGAACTGCGCCAGCCCACCTTGTCGCCTGCTTTCAAGTCCTTCGCCATTGTGTCTCTCCTGATATCGTGAAAACGCACGGAAGCGGCCCCGGTGCCGGTGACAGCGGCGGCTCGCCATGCTTTTAGGGTGACATGGCCGGCGAATTGCACATGACCCCCGCATTGAGCGACACGCTGACCATCCTGGGCGCGGCGGGGATCGTCATTCCCGCCTTCGCCCGGCTCAAGATTTCGCCGATTATCGGCTTCATCATGGTCGGGATATTGGCCGGTCCGTTCGGGCTGGGACGCTACGTCGTTCAATATCCATGGCTTGACGCGATCACCATCACCGACCCCCCGGCGATGGCGCCATTCGCCGAATTCGGGATCATCCTTTTGCTGTTCGCGATCGGACTGGAATTGAGCTTCCGGCGGCTGGTGACGATGCGGCGACAGGTGTTCGGGATCGGCGCGGCGGAAATGGGGCTCGGGGCGTTGCTGATCGGCGGGGCATTGATCCTGATGGGCAACAGCCTGCCCGCGGCGATCGTGCTCGGCCTGGCGCTGGCGATGTCTTCGACCGCATTGGTCATTCCGCTGTCAGGGACGACCAGCCCGGCGGGCAAGGCGGCGTTCGCAATGCTGCTGTTCGAGGATTTGGCACTGGTGCCCCTCCTCTTCCTGTTCGCCAGTCTGGGCGGCGCGGCCGAGCCCGGCGCGTTGCTGACGGTCATCTGGCAGGGCGCGTTGGTGATCGCGGTGATGCTGGTGGCGGGGCGGATCGCGCTGCCCCCCCTGTTCGCGCAAGCGGCGCGGACCAAGAGCCCAGAACTGTTCCTGGCAGTCAGCCTGCTGACCGTGATCCTGGCCAGCCTGGCGACCAGCGCCGTCGGCCTGTCGCCTATATTGGGCGCCCTCGTCGCGGGCATTTTGATCGCCGAGACCGAATATCGCGGCGAGGTGGAACAGGTCACCGCACCGCTTCGGGGACTGGCGCTCGGCGTGTTCCTGATCACGGTGGGGATGAGCCTCGATCTTGGATCGCTGATCGACAATTGGCCCGCCCTGCTGGCGGCGCTTGGCCTTGTGCTGCTGGCCAAGGCATTGGTGACCGGATTGCTGCTTTGGGCCAGTGGATCGCGGCCTGGCGTGGCGGCGGAGACCGGACTGATGATGTCGAGCCCGTCCGAAACGACGCTGATCCTGCTCGGGGCGGGGACAGCGGCGGGGGTGATCCGGCCCGATGCGGCCAGCTTCTGGCAGGCGGTCACCGCACTCGGGTTGACCGTGACGCCGTTGCTGGCGGCTTTGGGGCGCGCGGCAGCCCGGCGGGTCGATCGCGAGACCAACGCTTATGTCGAGCCAGGCGCGGCGGCGGGCAAGACGGTGATCTTTGGATTTGGACGGGTCGGGCAGATGGTCGCCGACATGCTGGTGGCGCACGACAAGGCCTATCTGGCGGTCGAACATGACATCGATGCCGTGCTTGCGGCGCGCGAGGGCGGTTATGGCGTACTGTTCGGCAATGTGGCGCGCGGCGCGATGATCGAAAAGCTCGAGCTGGGCAGCGCCGATGCAGTGGTGTTGACGATGGACGATCCGGTGTTGACCCAGCGACTGGCAAAGCGGATCCGAAGTAACTTTCCCGACCTGCCGATCATCGCCCGCGCCCGCGATACGGACCATGCAGCGCGCCTCTACAAGGCCGGGGTGACCGACGCGGTGCCCGAGGCGATGGAGGCATCATTGCAGCTGTCGGAAGCGGTGCTGGTGGATATCGGCGTGGCGATGGGTCCGGTGATCGCGAGCATCCACGAGAAGAGGAGCGAGCTTCGCGGGGAGATCATGGCGGCGGGGGAAATGGATGTGGAACCAACGCTGGGGCGGCGACGGGTGCAAGTTCCGGACGCTAAGTCTTCGGCTTAAACATTAGCGTCCCGGCTACAAATGATTGGTGGCGCGGATCATCGGCCGGATGACGATTGCCGTCATAGACCACCACTTCTTCGAGATCGAATGGGGAGACCCCGTCCAGGCAGGCCGCATTGACCCCGAGTTCCATGGGGTTTGAGCGGCGCTTATGATGAGTATAGATTCCGCAATTGCGACAGAAATGATGTTCGGCGGCGCGGGTGTTGAAGCGATAGGTAGTGACTTCGTCCGACCCTTTTGTAAGGACAAAGTCAGCTGGAGTTGAGCTGACCGCAACCGCACCGCGCATACGGCAGATTGAGCAGGTGCAGCGCCTGGCGGAAGCAAATCCCCCAGTCAATGTGACCGTAAACCGTACCGAGCCGCAATGGCAGCCACCATTCAGGGTGATCGGATCGGGCGACTTGAAATCCACTAAACCGCGACTTTCTCAAGCGCCTCGCGCACCGCCTTAAGCGCGTCATCCGCCTTTGCGCCATCAGGCCCACCGCCCTGCGCCATGTCGGGGCGGCCGCCGCCGCCCTGCCCGCCCAGCGCCCCGACCGCCGCCTTGACGAGCTCGACCGCCGAGACCGTACCAACCAAGTCGTCGGTGACGCCGACGGCGACGCTGGCTCGGCCGTCGTTGGTAGCGATGAGCGCGGCGATCCCGCTGCCGAGACGCTGTTTCATCGCGTCGACTTCCCCGCGGAGGTTCTTGGGGTCGAGGCCATCGACGACTTTGCCCAAGAAGGCGTGGCCGGCGACCTGTTCGGGGCCGGCGTCGTCCGCCTTGGCTGAGCCGCCGCCCATGGCGAGGGCCTTCTTTGCGTCGGCGAGTTCGCGTTCGAGCTTGCGAGCGGTTTCGACCAGCGCGGCGACCCGCGCGGGAACTTCGTCGGGGGAGGATTTGAGCGCGGCGGCGGCTTCGCGGAGCTTGTCGTCGCGGGCGTTGAGCCAGTTGCGCGCGCCCTCGCCGGTCAGCGCCTCGATCCGGCGGATGCCCGAGGAGACCGCGCTTTCGGCGATGATCTTGAAGATGGCGATATCGCCGGTCGCTTCGACATGGGTGCCGCCGCACAGTTCGACCGAAAAATGCTTGTCGGTGGAGCGGCCCATGCTGAGGACGCGGACTTCGTCGCCATATTTTTCGCCGAACAGCGCCAGTGCGCCCGCCGCGACCGCGTCGTCGGGGGTCATCAGGCGGGTGGTGACCGGCTGGTTGGCGCGAATTTCGGCGTTCACCTCTACTTCGATCGCGGCGATGTCGTCTTGGGTCAGCGCCTTGGGATGCGAATAATCGAACCGCAGACGGTCGGGCGCGACCAGGCTGCCCTTTTGCGTGACGTGGCCGCCGAGACGGTTGCGCAGCGCGGCGTGGAGCAAATGGGTCGCGCTATGGTTGGCGCGGGTCGCGGCGCGGCGCTCGACATCGACCGACTGGGCGAGGCTGTCGCCGACCTTGAGCGTGCCTTTGGCGATGCGGGTACGAAGCGCGTGAAGCTTGCCGAGTGGTTTTGATGTGTCCTCAACGGCGCCTTCGAAACCATTGAGGGAAGTGAGTTTTCCGGCATCGCCGACCTGCCCGCCGCTCTCGCCGTAGAAGGGCGTCTGGTTGAGGATGACGGTCACGGTTTCGCCTTCGCCAGCCGTTTCTACGCGTGCCCCATCCTTGACCAGGGCGAGGACGATGCCCTCGCCTTCATGGCCCGAGTAACCGGTGAATTCGGTCGATCCGATCTCCTCGGCGAGGTCATACCACAAATCGTCGGACGCGGTTTCGCCCGAGCCTTTCCACGCGGCGCGGGCGGCGGCTTTCTGCTCGGCCATGGCAGAGTCGAACCCGGCGCGGTCGACGGTCATGCCGCGGGCGCGCAAGGCGTCCTCGGTCAGGTCGTAAGGGAAGCCGAACGTGTCGTAGAGCTTGAACGCGGTGGCGCCTGCCAATTCGCCGGTTTCGCCCATGTTGCCAGTGGCTTCGTCGAGCAGTTTGAGACCATTGGCGAGGGTGCGGCGGAACTGGGCTTCCTCCTGCGCGAGCGTCGCCTCGATCAGTGGCTGGGCGCGGACCAGTTCGGGGAAGGCCTGGCCCATTTCGGCGACCAATTGCGGCACCAGGCGGTGCATCAGCGGATCCTTGGCACCGAGCAGATGGGCGTGGCGCATGGCTCGGCGCATGATCCGGCGCAGGACGTAGCCCCTGCCCTCGTTGGCCGGGAGCACGCCGTCGGCGACGAGGAAGCCGGAGGCGCGGAGGTGGTCGGCGATGACGCGGTGGCTGGCCTGTTGATCGCCCTCGGCGCGGGTGCCGGTCAATTCCTCGGAGGCGTGGATCAGCGCCTTGAAGGTGTCGGTGTCATAATTGTCGGTCACGCCCTGCATCACCGCGGCGAGCCGTTCCAGCCCCATCCCGGTGTCGATCGACGGCTTGGGGAGATCCGAGACGATCTCGTCATTTTCCTGCAGATACTGCATGAACACGAGGTTCCAGATCTCGATGAAGCGGTCGCCATCCTCGTCCGGGCTGCCGGGCGGACCGCCGGGGATGTGGTCGCCATGATCGTAGAAGATTTCGCTGCACGGGCCCGAGGGTCCGTCGGCGCCCATCGCCCAGAAATTATCCTTCGTCGCGATGCGGATGATGCGGCTTTCGGGCAGGCCGGCAACCTTTTTCCACAGGTCGAACGCCTGGTCGTCATTGTGATAGACGGTCGCGGTCAGGCGGTCGGGCGACAGACCCCATTCTTTGGTCAGCAGGGTCCAGGCGTGAGCGATCGCCTGCTCCTTGAAATAATCGCCGAAGCTGAAATTGCCGAGCATTTCGAAGAAGGTGTGGTGGCGCGCGGTGTAGCCGACATTGTCGAGGTCGTTATGCTTACCGCCCGCGCGAACGCACTTCTGCGAACTGACCGCGGTGACATAAGGTCGCGTCTCGAGCCCGGTGAACACGTTCTTGAACGGCACCATCCCGGCGTTGACGAACATCAGGGTCGGGTCGTTGTGCGGCACCAGCGGGGCGGACGGAACGCGGCTATGCCCCTGCCTTTCGAAGTAATCGAGGAATCCGCGGCGAAGATCGTTGGTCGAGGTCATGGGTCAGCAGATATGGGAGTTGCTGCGGTGCGGCAAGGGAGTGATGTCGGCCCCCGCGAGCCTAGCGCTCCGGCGGGGTCCAGTCGGCGGGCGGAGTCCCTCGGCCTAGAAGGCGCAGGCCGAAACCGAGCGCGGTGCCGACGGCGATGGCGACGGTCAGGTCGCTGAACATCGTCAACCCGAACGTGACGAACAACAGGAATTGATCGCTCCACGGCGCGCGCAGGCGGTCGGGCCAGCGATGGGGCTCGCTCATCACCCACGCGGTGACGATCAGCAGCCCGGCGAGCGCGGGCATGGCGAGATAGCCGGCGAGCGGCGCGGCGGCGACCATCACCAGCAGGATGGTGGCGGCATGGACGATCCCGGCGACCGGGGTGCGCCCGCCGGCGCGGACATTGGTCGCGGTCCTGGCGATGGCGCCGGTCGCGGGGAGTCCACCGAACAACGGCGAGGCGATGTTGGCGGCGCCCTGCGCGAGCAATTCGGCGCTGGAGCGATGCGCACCGCCGATCATCCGGTCGGCGACCACCGCCGAGAGCAGGGATTCCACCCCGGCGAGGAACGCGATGACCAAGGCCGAGGGGAGCAGTTCAACCACCAGCGCGAGACTGATCGGCGGCAGCGCGATCATCGGCAGGCCGTTGGGCAGGCTGCCGAAGCGCGAATATAGCGTGTCGACCGGCAGGGCGAACAGCGCGACCGCCGCCGAAGCGAGCGCGATGGCGATGATCGACCCGGGAAGCCGGGGGGCGAGCTTGCGGAGGCCAAAGATCAGGATGATCGCACTCACCCCGATCGCCAGCCCGGCCAGATTGACCGTGCCCCGTGCGGCCCACAACGCCGGGAAGATATGGACCAGATCGGCGGGCATTTGCGCGATGGTTTCGCCCAGCAGATCCTTGAACTGGCTGACCGCAATGATCACCGCGATGCCGATCGTGAAGCCCTCGATCACCGGCTCGGGGATCAAGGCGATCAGCCGCCCGGCCCTGAGCAGGCCGCCGATGACGAGGATAATTCCGGCCATCAGCGTAGCGAGGAGCAGGCCGTCGAAGCCATATTGCTGAATCACGCCATAGACGACGACGATGAACGCCCCGGTCGGCCCGCCGATCTGGACCCGGCTTCCGCCCAGCAGCGAGACGGCGAGCCCGCCAATCACCGCGGTAACCAGACCGGCGGCTGGCTGCGCTCCGGATGCGACGGCGATGGCGATGCTGAGCGGGAGCGCGACCATCGCCACCGTCACTCCGGCGACAATGTCGGCGAGCAACAGTTTCTTCGAATAGTCGCGCAAGGTTGTCAGCAGCTTGGGTTTCATGCCTCGCGCTAGGCCCCGTGGTCGGTCGAATCAAATCAGTGTCGCCATATGGCAAGGGAGCGGCACCTCGCGGCACCGCTCCCTCGTTCAGTTCGTCATCGACGCCTTACGAATAGATCGAATATTGTTCCTCGATCAGGCCGCTGTCGTAATCGACGCGATAGACGTTGCCGTTGGCGTAGCGATAATATTCATCGTCGCTGTCGGCCCAGCGGTCGCGATAGTCGACCGGGACATTGTAGATGTCATAGCCGACCGGCATCGGCTGTCCGACCGCGAACTGGTCCCCGCTGATCAACGCCGCCAGCGCGAGGATGATCTGGTTGCTCGGATCAACCTGGTAAATGCCGCCATTGGCATAACGATAATGATATTGCGGGCTGTCGGCATAGGCCGAGCGATAGGCGTAAGGGACATTATAGTCCGGATAAGCCACCGGCCACCGCTCCCCGACATAATAATCGTCGGCATAAAGCGGATAGCGTGCCGCCACCCGGCGACTGCCCGGCTCGACATCGTAGATGAAGCCATCGCCATAACGATACCAATGGTCGTCATTATCGGCATACTGATCCCGATAATCGAGCGGCACATTGTACGTGCTGTAGGTAGCCGGGAGGACCTGCCCGACCCCGTAATTCTGGCCCAGCACCAGCGACACCAAGGCGGTGATCAGCTGGCTGCCGGCATCGACCTGGTATATGCCATAGCCGTCGTTGCGATAATAATAGTCCGGCGTGTCATAATAATAGTCGCTGTAGCCGGCCGGAACGTAGCTGCTGTAATAGGTCTGCGGCCACGGATCGCCGATCCCGTATCCGCCGAACAACGGATAGAAGGAGTTGATCAGATTGCTCTGGCGATTGATCTGATAGGCATAGCCATAATCGTCGTTGTAGCGGTAATAATAATCGTTGTTGTCGACAAAGCGATCACCATAGAAAGCGGGCACTGGCGACCAATTATAGCTCGGGTCATAGCGGTCGCCGATCGACGCGAAATTGCGATCGTCGAACTTCGACGCGAACGATTCCATCGGCCGCATTTCACGATTGAACGATAGCGGGGCCAGCGGACGATAGCCGCGACCGTCGAAGCGCGCGGTGCGCACATTGCTAAAGTCGCGATTGCCATCGGTCGCGCGCGGCGCGAACAGGCGCTCAGCGGTGCGACGCTCAATGCGCTGCTGCTGGCGCTCGGGACGCTGGGCCTGGCGCTCGATGCGCTGCTGCTGACGCTCGGGACGCTGGGCGCGTTCCTGCCGCTGCTGTTGGCGCTCGATGCGCTGCTGACGTTCCGGACGCTGGGCCTGGCGCTCGACGCGCTGCGGACGCTGCTGGCGCTCGACCTGTCGTTCCGCGCGTTGCGGACGCTCGACCCGCTGCTGGCGTTCCTGCCGCTGAACCTGGCGTTCCGCGCGCTGCGGACGCTCGGCACGTTGCGGACGTTCGGCACGCTGAACCTGCTGACGCTCGGCACGTTGCACCTGCTGGCGTTCCGCGCGTTGCGGGCGCTCGGCGCGCTGAACCTGCTGACGCTCGACGCGCTGCGGACGCTCGGCACGCTGCATTTGCTGACGCTCGGCGCGTTGCGGACGTTCGGCGCGCTGGGCTTGCTGGCCGCCACCGCCACCGCCGCCCCGCTGGGTGTTGGGCTGAGCCTGGGGCTGCTCCTGCTTTAGCTGCTTGTCCTGACCGCCACCGCGATCCGCCTTCTGGGCGAGCGCAGGAACGGTCAGGGCCATACCGGCAACGCCGGCGATCAACATCATCTTGCGGGTCATATCGACCTCCAATTTTTCGTTTTTCTAATCAAAACAACGCGCCACAATGGCATTTGGACCCTGTGCGCGACGTGAACCCGGCAGCTATCCTGTTCGCTCCGTCCCGTTCGCGCCACTTTCCAACGTCGCCGTTATGCGCGGTTCAGGAAGGGCTTCCTTTTTGAGTGCGTCGCGCTAGCAATCGGCGATGGCCAGAAAATCCCCCAGTATCACCAAATATCGACGCCAGCGCAGCAGCGGGCGCGGCGGCGGATTATTCCGGTTCCTGCTCAAGCTGATCCTCGGCTTGTTCCTGGCCTCGATCCTGTGGGTGATCATCCTTCGGTTCGTGCCCCCGCCGGTGACCGCGACGATGCTCGGCGACCTGTTTGGCGGGCGCGGGATTACCAAGGACTGGATGAACCTGAACGAGATGGACCGCGACATGGTGCGCGCCGCGATCGGAGCCGAGGACAGCAAATATTGCGCCCACAATGGCTTCGACATCGAGGCGATCGAGGATGCCATGAAGCGCAATGCCAGCGGCGGGCGGATTAGGGGCGGATCAACCATCAGCCAGCAGACCGCCAAGAACGTCTTCCTGTGGCAGGGCGGCGGCTACGTTCGCAAAGGCGTTGAGGCCTATTTCACCTTCCTGATCGAACAGATCTGGGGGAAGCGGCGGATCATGGAAGTCTATCTCAACGTCGCCGAGACGGGGATCGGCACCTATGGCGCCAATGCCGGGTCGATGCGCTATTTCGGGCATGACGCGTCGGCGATGAGCGCCACCGAAGCGGCACGGATCGCGGCGATCCTGCCATTGCCCAAAAAGCGCGGCGCGGTGGCGCCCAAGGGATTTACCCGGCGCTACGGCAACAGCATCGCCGCGCGGGTCGGCGTGGTGGCACGCGACGGGCTGGATGCGTGTGTCTATTCGGGCACCAAGGCACCGGTGAACAAGGCGCCGCCCAAAATATCCAAACCACCGCGCGAGCTTCCCGGTGCCGAATATGAAACCGCGACCCCGCCCCCGATCGAGCCGAGCATCGATGCTCCGCCGGACGAGCTGCCAACTCCGGACCCGGAGGCGCCCGATGAGCTGGCGCAGGTGGAATCAAATCCAGAGGCATCCATCGCCGAGCCGCTTCCGGAACCGGCTAATGCCGGCGAAGCAACCGAACCCCTGCCGCCCGCCAACCCGTAACAAAAGGCGTCGGCTTGGGAACGAGGCCGGATCGCCGGTGGTTTAAGCGATCGATCAATCAGGAGACCGATCATGGCTACCCGCACCAAAAATCCCGACAATCGCTCGTCCAACGCCGCGTCGAATTCGCGCAATGACCGTTCAGGCGCCTTCAATTGGGGTTCGGCCGGCGCGCTTGCAGGCGTGGCAATTGGCGGGGCCGCGCTCGCCTTTGCCGCCAATTTCGGGCGCAAGATGATTGTCGAGAGCATGTCAGCAAGCGACCATTGGGCGAAGACCCTCGCCACCGAACATGACATGGTGCTCAAGACGTTCGACAAGGCGCTTGCGACCGACGACAGCCAGACCACCCAGCGCAACTTGCTACTGGCCAAGATCGTGCATGCGCTCGACAAGCATTCCTATAGCGAGGAGCATGTCATCTATCCGGCGATCCGTGAATCCAACTCCGTGGCCGACGCCGAAAAGCTCGAGCATGAGCATGGCGAGGTCAAGGAGTTCATCTATCGCATCAAGAATATGAAGACGGACGACCCCGCATGGCTCGCTACGATGAGCGAATTCCGCAACTCCGTTGCGGCGCATGCGAAGATGGAAGAAGAGCAGATCTTCCCGCAGCTCGAGGCTGAGATTGGTGAAGAGCTCAATGACCGCCTGACCAAAGACCTTGCGAAGGCGAGCTTTATGATGGCTTAGGCGAGTGTGGCACTGGTTAGCCGACCAGCGCCAGCCTTGGGCCTTCCTGTGCTGACAGGGTCACGGCGCCGTCGCCGAGCAAACGCTCAAGTTTGGAGGCAAGGTCGGCGTCGAGGGCGAAGTCGCGGCCGAGGATGAGGATTGCTTCGCGGCCGTTGCTGACCGGAACGGTGGCGCGGATCAGGCCATTCCCGCCGCGCGCCGCCGCCAGGTGTGAGACGATTGCGGCAAGCGATGATGCATCGGCGATAGTCAGGTCGAGCTGGAGCCGGGTCTTTTTGGCGAGGCTGTCGATCGGCTGGAACGCCTTGATCGTAACCCGTGGCACGTCGTCCCCCGGGCGGCGGTCGAGTTCGACCGTCATCAGCCCGCACGTCCCCGCCTTGGCCGCGGCTTCCAGATCGGCCGATGGGCCGGCGTCGAACACGGTCGCGACATATTGGGCCGAGGCGTCGGAAATGGTCGCCATCATGTAGCGCCGCCCCTTGGCCGAGGTGCGCCAGTTGGTCGATTCAACGAGGCCCGCCATCATTGCCGCCGAGCGGCCGCCATCGGCCGGTGCGGGCAGCGAGGCGAGTTCGGCGAAGCTCTTGACCCGGTGGGCGGCGAGCAAGTGGCGCTGGGCATCGACCGGATGGGCAGAGAAATAGAAGCCGAATGCCTCACGCTCGGCACCCATGCGCTCGGCCAGCGTCCAGGCAGCACCGCGCGGAAGGCGGATCGCCTCGGCGGCTTGTTCCACACCGCCGCCGCCGAACAGGCCGTGCTGGCCGCTGGTGCGCTCGCCATGGGCGGACGCGGCATAAGCGAGGATTGTCTCCGCCCCGGCATGGAGCGAGGCGCGATCGGGGTTGAGCGCATCGAATGCACCCGCCGCAGCGAGGCTTTCGAGCTGGCGGCGGTTCAGACATTTCGGGTCGATGCGCGCGGCAAAATCGTCGAGCGACTTGAACGGGCCATTGATCTCGCGCTCCTCGACCAGCGCCTCCATCGCTTTTTCACCGACGCCTTTCAGTGCGCCGAGGGCGTAACGCACTTTTCCATTTTCGACCGAAAAGCAGGCTTGCGACGCATTGACGTCGGGGGCCAGGCATTCGACCCCGCTGCGGCGGACATCCTCGACAAACAAGCCGAGCTTGTCGGTCTGTGCCATGTCGAAGCTCATCGACGCGGCGAAGAACACTGCGGGGTGATGGGTCTTGAGCCAGGCGGTGTGATAGCTGATCAGCGCATAGCCCGCGGCGTGGCTCTTGTTGAAACCATAGCCGGCGAACTTGTCGATCAAGTCGAACAAGGTGTTTGCCTGGTGTTCCCCGATGTCGTTAACCGCCGCGCCCGAGACGAACCGCTGGCGCTGCTCGTTCATTTCCGACTGGATCTTCTTGCCCATCGCACGGCGCAGGAGATCGGCCTCGCCGAGGCTGTAGCCGGCAAGCACCTGCGCCGCCTGCATCACCTGTTCCTGGTAGACGAAGATGCCGTAAGTCTCGGCCAGCACCGCCTCGAGCATCGGGTGCGGGTAGGCCAAAGCGACGCGGCCGTTCTTGCGGTCGCCAAACAGCGGAATATTGTCCATGGGCCCGGGGCGATAGAGCGAGACCAGAGCGATGATGTCGCCGAAGCCGGTCGGGCGGACGCCCGCGAGCGTGCGACGCATGCCTTCCGATTCCAGCTGGAACACGCCGACCGTGTCGCCGCGCTGGAGCAAATCATAGACCGCCGGATCGTCCCACGACAGGGATTCATAATCGACCGTGACGCTCTCAAGCGCGAGCAGGTGCTGGGCTTCCTTGAGCACCGAAAGCGTTTTCAGCCCGAGGAAATCGAACTTCACCAGCCCCGCCGCCTCGACATATTTCATGTCGAACTGGGTGACCGGCATGTCCGATCGCGGGTCGCGGTAGAGCGGCACCAGCTGATCGAGCGGACGGTCGCCGATCACCACGCCGGCGGCATGGGTCGAGGCATGGCGCGGGAGCCCCTCGAGCTTCATCGCCAGGTCGAGCAGGCGGCGCACCCCGGCGTCATTCTTATATTCCGCGGCGAGTTCGCTGACCCCATTGAGCGAGCGTTTTAGGTCCCACGGGTCGGCGGGCAAATTGGGGATCAGCTTGGCGAGGCGGTCGACTTGGCCATAGCTCATCTGAAGCACGCGCCCAGTATCCTTGAGCACCGCGCGCGCCTTCAGCCGCCCGAAGGTGATGATCTGCGCCACACGGTCGCGGCCATATTTGGACTGGACGTAGGTGATCACCTTGTCGCGGTGGGTTTCGCAGAAATCGATGTCGAAATCGGGCATCGACACGCGTTCCGGGTTGAGGAAGCGCTCGAACAGCAGGCCGAGTTCGATCGGGTCGAGGTCGGTGATGAGCAGCGACCAGGCGACGATGCTGCCGGCGCCCGATCCGCGGCCCGGGCCGACCGGAATATCGTTGGCCTTGGCCCATTTGATGAAGTCGGCGACGATCAGGAAGTAGCCCGCGAACCCCATCCGGGTGATGACGTCGATCTCGAAATCGAGGCGGGCCTTGTAGGTCGCCAGATCGACTTCGCGTCCGGCGAGGCGAGTATCCAACCCGGCATGCGCTTCCGTCCGCAGGGTCTCGTCTTCGTCATCGGACAGGCGCGGGAGAATCGGCTTGCGCTGGGGAGCGGCGACGGCGCAGCGCTGGGCGATGACCGAGGTGTTGGCGATCGCCTCGGGCAGGTCGGCGAACAGGGCTTCCATGTCGGCGACGGGCTTGAGCCAGGCTTCGGCCGACGACACCGGGCGGTCGTCATTCTCGACATAGGTCGAATTGGCGATGCACAGCATGATGTCATGCGCGGCGTGGAAGCTGGGGTCGGCATAGTGCGCCGGGTTGGTGGCGACGATC
The DNA here is from genome assembly GCA_038234545.1 of Sphingomonadales bacterium. Taxonomy (GTDB): domain Bacteria; phylum Pseudomonadota; class Alphaproteobacteria; order Sphingomonadales; family Sphingomonadaceae; genus Sphingomicrobium. Next base: position 5,691 of record JBBQTM010000024.1, on the reverse strand, counting down.
GAAAGGTCGGTGGCATAGGCCAGGTCGATCAGCGCCGCCTCGGCCGATTGCTCGATGGCATCGCCGCGCCGCGACAGTTCGATGTACAGGCGGTCGGGGAACAGGGTCCGCAGTCGTTCGGCATAGGCCTTGGCCTTGTCGACCTGACCGTCGGCGAACAGGCGGGCGATCGCCCCCTCCCCGCCTGCGGTCAGCGCGATCAGGCCGTCGGTCGCACCGGTGAGCGCGTCAAACGCGACATGCGGCTCCTCGGTGATCGGGCGGTCGAGATGCGCCATGCTGACCAATCGGCAGAGATTGGCATAGCCGGCTTCGTCCTGGGCCAGCAGCACCAGCCAGTCGAGCTTGCCGCGCGGGCCGATATCGTCGGGCCGCGATAGGCCCAGCATCGCGCCGACGATCGGCTGGACCCCGTCCTTGAAGCAGGCCTCGCCGAACGCCATCGCCGCGTACAGGCCGTTGCGATCGGTGAGCGCCGCAGCGGGAAAGCCGAGCCTTTTGGCATGGGCGGCAATGGCCTTGGGCTCGATCGCCCCTTCGAGCATCGTGAAACAGGAAAAGACGCGCAGCGGGACATAAGGGGCGGACATGATCCGACTATGGGCAATGGCCCCGCGAGTCGCCAGCCCGCCGTTCGACTTATCCCCAGTTTAGGCGGGCTGCGGCGCGGACCGTCGCATGGCCGGCCGCTCGCCGTACGTTAGCGTCCGCCACAGCCACTCCATCGGCCCGAAGCGATAAAGGGCCAGCCACCAATGGCTGAACAAGACCTGGAAGGCGAAGAAGCCGATGCACCATAGCAGGATGTGGAAGGAGCCGATCTTGCCGGCCAGGCCCAGTCCCGGCCCAACGCCAAACAACACGAAGGCGTAGATGAATCCCTGCGCGAGATAATTGGTCAACGCCATCCGGCCGACGGGCGAAAAGATGCCGAATATGCGTCGGCCCCAGCCGTGCTGAAGCGCCACCACGATCCCCGCGCAATAGCCTGCGGCGAGCAGCAAGGCGGCCGGAGAGCGGAGAGCTTGCGCGACCGACTGCCAAGTGTCGGAATTGCCGGGGAGGCTCACGATCTCGTCGATCACCAGACGGATCGCCAGTCCAGCGGCGATTCCGGCGGGAAGCGCGATCCAAGCAATCCGGCGAAGCAGGGGGATGAAGCGCGGAAGATCTTCCAAAATGCCGCTGCGGCCAATCGCCGCGCCAAGTGCGAATCGGCCGATCGCATAGACCAGCCACGCCGCCATCATTCCCCCGGCGATCCATTCCAGCCACGTCCATTGGGCGAACAATGCGACGATCGACCCATAATCGCCGTTCACCGCGATTGACTGGCGTTCGAGCACCGTGGCATCCGAATAAAGCCAGTCCGGAATGGGGTGGAAATCGGCCAGGCCGAATAGCCATTCCTGCAGATTATGGCTGTACAAGGCGGCAACACATCCAACGATCACCAACGTCCGGGTCCGCCATTTGCGCATGGCGAGCAAGGCGAAGCCCGCGACCGCGTAGAGATTGAGGATGTCGCCGAACCACAGGAAGAATGTGTTGAGCAGGCCAAACAAAAGCAGCCAGGACAGCCGACGCACATAGCGGCGCTCGAAGCCGGGACGCCCCTCTCCTCGCTTCATCTGAAGATAGAAACCGAGCCCGAACAGGGTGGCGAAGACGGTGTTGGCCTTGTCGCCAATGAACAGGCGAACGAAATTATAGGCCCACCAGTCGGCACCAGCGGTCGGCAGCGCCGCGAGCTGCGCCTCGGTCGCCAAAGCACCGTCGCCCGCGAAAAAGACGAAATTCATCGTCAGCACGCCGAACAAGGCGATCCCGCGGAGAATGTCGAGCTCGGCGATCCGTTCGCTTTCGGTAACTGGTCCGGTCTCGGTCATGTGCAGATCCCCCCGAATATGCCGGGGGATCATGAGCCGATGCCGTCAGTTGGGCAAGCTTAGCGGCCGCCCTCGTCGACGATGTCGCGGATTTCGCGGATCCGGCCTCGATAGGTGTCGGCGATGCACTCATCCGACGGGCATTGGTCGCGGAAGCTGAGGAAACGGCCCCGGCTGCGCTCGAGCTCGGCGCGGGTACGGCGGTCGGACGAGGCCACGGCGCGGCCATATTGCGCCGCCATCTGCCGGTCGAGCGCGGCGAGGCCCTCGTTGCGGCACACCGCAATCTCACCCCGGGTACGGGCGTTGGTGCAGTTGAAACTGGGACTGGCCAATGGCGCTTCGGCCACCGGCGGCGGCGTGCCGAGTGGCTCACCCTCGGTTGCGGGCGGCAGTTCGATTCCGGGCGACAGCGGGTCGGTCGCGGCCGGCGCCAGCGGATCGAGCGCTTGGCCCCCGATCCGCGCGAGCGTCGCGAGCGGGGTGACGATCGCGTCGGCACTGGTCAGGGTCAGCACCTGGCCATTGCCATCGGCCGCGCCTTGCAGCGTGTAACCGATGTCGGCGGTGAGCGTGCGCCGTCCGCCGACCACCGCGACACCGGGCGGAAGATCCAGGGTCAGCGATCCGGTGCAACCGACCGCGCCGGTGTCTTCGTCCTCGCTGGCCAGCAACGGGCGATCCACGCGCACCACGGCGTAAGCGGCGAGCTTGTCGAACGCCGCCTGGTCGCTCCCGCGCAAGGCGGCGGCGCGGCGGAACAGTTCGCGCTTGATCAAATCATAGGTTGTTTGCGCGGCGCAGGTCTGTTGCGGGCTGGCGGTGCGCGTCGCCGTCGCGTTGCCGTCGGGCAATTTGTCGGGATTTGACCGCCGCGTGCTCGACGCGGTCCAGATGGCGAAGATCAGGATCAAGACCCCGGCGATGATCAGCCCGATCTGGGTGGGGGAAAGGCGACGCATGGGACGGGTAACGCGCGGGTCGGGTCGCGGGTCCGGAGTCATTCCAGCACGCCCTCGTGGAGCCTCAGCACGCGGTCCATCTTGGCCGCGATTCGTTCGTTGTGGGTGGCGACCAAAGCGGCGCTGCCTTCGCTTCGGACGAGGTCCATGAATTCGGCGAACACGATGTCGGCGGTATGCTCGTCGAGGTTGCCGGTCGGCTCGTCGGCCAACACCAAGGGCGGGCGATTGGCGAGCGCGCGGGCGACCGCGACACGCTGCTGCTCGCCGCCCGACAATTTGGCCGGGCGATGATCGAGCCGCTGGCCGAGCCCGAGGCGGGTCAGCAATTCGGCAGCGCGGGTGCGCGCTTCGGCCGGCTCGGTGCCGTGGATGACGAGCGGCAACACGACATTCTCGATCGCGTCGAAGTCGGGCAGCAGATGGTGGAATTGATAGACGAAGCCCAAGGCATCGCGGCGCAATGCGGTGCGGCCATTGTCATCGAGCGCGGACGCTTCCTGGCCGGCGATGCGGATCGATCCTTCGAACCCGCCTTCGAGCAGGCCGATCGCCTGGAGCAAGGTTGATTTGCCCGAGCCCGACGGACCGAGCAATGCCACCGCCTCGCCCGGGCGGATCGACAGGTTCACCCCGCGAAGCACGTCGATCGTGACACTGCCTTGCGTGAAGCTGCGACGCAGGTCGCGGGTCTCAAGAACCGGCTCATTCATAGCGGAGCACATGCACCGGATCGGTGGCCGCGGCGTTGCGCGCCGGGAAGAGCGTTGCGAGGAAGGTCAGCACCAGGGTCAGCGCGATGATGATCGCCACTTCGACCGGATCGGTCTTGGACGGCAATTCGCTCAGGAAGCGCACCGACGGATCCCACAGATTCTGGCCGGTGACGACCTGGATGACGTTGACCACGCCCTGCCGGAAAAACAGGAAGATGGTGGCGAGGATCGCGCCCGCCACGATGCCGATCCCGCCGATGGTCAGCCCGACGGTCATGAAGATCCGGAGCATCGACGCGCGGCTGGCGCCCATCGTGCGCAGGATGGCGATGTCGCGGGTCTTGGCGCGCACCAGCATGATCAGCGAGGATGCGATGTTGAACGCGGCGACCAGGATGATGATGCTGAGGATGACGAACATCGCGATCCGCTCGACCTCGAGCGCTTCGAACAGGGCCGAATTCATCTGCCGCCAGTCGATGATCTCGCCTTTGCCCTGGACGAGCGGCCGAAGCGGCGCGACGATCGATCCGACCTCGTCGGGGTCCTCGGTCTGGATCTCGATCATGCCAACATCGTCGCCCAGCATCAGCAGCGTCTGCGCGTCTTCCATCGGCATGACGACGAACGCATTGTCATAATCGTAGATTCCGACCTCGAACACCGCGCCGACGGTGTAACTGACGATCCTTGGCACGGTGCCGATCGGGGTGGCACGGCCTTCGGGGCTGATCAGGGCAATTTCGCTGCCGGGATAGGCGCCGAGCTTGGTCGCGAGTTGGGAGCCGATCGCGACCTTGCCGCTGCCCGGCGTGATCGAGCGCATGTTGCCCGATTTCACATTGTCATTCAGCACCGCGTTCGAGCGAATGTCGGCGACCTGCTCGCCGCGTACCAGCACGCCCTCGACCCGGCCATTGGCCGAGGCCATCAACGGCTGAAAGACCAACGGGGTGGCGGAGGTGATGCCCGGCGTCTTGCGCGCGGTATCGGCGAGGCTTTCCCAATTCGCCAGACGACCGTCATAGCCCTGGACGACCGCGTGGCCGTTGAGCCCCGAGGTCTTGTCGAACAATTCGGCGCGAAAGCCGTTCATGACGCTCATCACGATGATCAATGCCGCGACGCCCAGCGCCACCGCGCCGACCGAGAAACCGGCGACGACGAAAATGAACCCCTCGCTCTTGCCCGGGAGCAAGTAGCGTTTGGCGATCATGCGTTCGTAGCGGTTGAGGATCATGACCACTGCCCCCAGACGCGTTTGTGTCGAGCGCAGTCGAGACACGTGCGCGCGGCAAGCACGTCCCTCGACTTCGCTCGGGACAAACGGATTTTGTTCTTCGAAATCACGCAGTCAGCCTGGAGAGCGCGTCGTCGATGGAAAGTTCCTGCTTCTCGCCGGTGCGGCGGTTCTTGAGCTCGACCAGTCCGTTGGCCAGACCGCGCGGGCCGAGGATCAATTGCCACGGCAGGCCGATCAGATCCATCGATCCAAGCTTGACCCCGCCGCGCTCGTCGCGGTCGTCGTAGAGCACTTCGACGCCCGCCGATTGAAGCCGGGCGTAGATCTCGTCGCCCGCCGCGACCGTGGCCGCATCGTCGCCGCGCATGGTGACCAGCCCGACCTTCCACGGCGCAACCGCGTCGGGCCAGATGATGCCATTGTCATCGTGGCTGGCCTCGATGATCGCCCCGACCAGGCGCGAAACGCCGATGCCGTAACTGCCCATTTCGGGGATGATGTTGGCGCCGTCGGGACCAGACACCTTGAGGCCCATCGCCTTGGAATATTTGTCGCCGAAGTAGAAGATATGCCCGACCTCGATCCCGCGGCCGGTGCGTTGGCGGTCGGAGGCAACCTCCGCCCAACGCGTCTCATCATGGGTTTCGTCGGTTGCGGAATAGGTTGAGCTGACTTGTTCGAACAATTTCTCAAGTCCTGCCGCGTCGTCGTAGGACAGGTCGGACTGCGCCCAGTCGAACTCCTCGAACGCCGCATCGTAAAAGACCTCGCTTTCGCCAGTCAGGGCTAGGACGATGAATTCGTGGCTCAAATCGCCGCCGATCGGACCGCTGGCGGCCTTCATCGGCACCGCCTGGATGCCGAGCCGCTGGAAGGTGCGT
>JBBQTM010000023.1:0-23308 GCA_038234545.1 Sphingomonadales bacterium | reverse complement strand
GGTCAACAAGATTGACCGCCCCGACGCGCGGGCCACCGAGGTGCTGGACGAAGTGTTCGACCTGTTCGTGCTGCTCGAAGCCAATGACGAGCAACTCGATTTCCCGGTGCTCTACGCCAGCGGCCGGAACGGCTATGCCGGCCTCACCGACGACGTCCGCGAGGGCACGCTCAATCCGCTGTTCGAAACCATCGTGGCGCACGTCCCACCGCCGTCGGCCGACCCCGACGGGCCGTTCAACTTCCTCGTCACCTTGCTCGATCGCGACAATTTTCTCGGCCGAATCCTCACTGGCCTGGTCTTCTCCGGCTCGCTCAAGACCAACGCGCCGATCCACGCGCTAAGCCCCGACGGCAAGATCGTCGAGACCGGCCGCGCGTCCAAAATCATGGCTTTCCGGGGGCTTGAGCGGGTTCCGGTCGATCAGGCCAATGCCGGTGACATCATCTCCATCGCCGGCCTCACCACCGCGACCGTTGCCGACACCATCGCCGACCCGAATGTGACCGAGCCGCTCCACGCCCAGCCGATCGATCCGCCGACCCTGTCGATGCGGTTCGCCGTAAACGATTCGCCGATGGCGGGCCGCGAGGGCAAGAAAGTCACCAGCCGGATGATCCGCGACCGCCTGTTCCGCGAAGCCGAGAGCAATGTCGCGATCAAGGTCACCGAATCTGCCGACAAGGACAGCTTTGAAGTCGCCGGCCGCGGCGAGCTCCAACTGGGCGTGCTGATCGAAATGATGCGCCGCGAAGGCTTTGAGCTTGGCATCAGCCGCCCGCGCGTGCTGTTCCGCGAAGACGAGCACGGCAAGAAGACCGAGCCGTACGAGACCTGCGTGATCGACGTCGACGACGAATATTCGGGCACCGTGATCGACAAGATGGCGCTGCGCAAAGCCGAGATGACCGACATGCGCCCGAGCGGCGGCGGCAAGACCCGCATCACCTTTTCCGCCCCGTCGCGCGGCCTGATCGGCTATCACGGCGAATTCCTGTCCGACACTCGCGGCACCGGCATCATGAATCGCCTGTACGAGAAATATGGCCCCCACAAAGGCGTCATCGAGGGCCGCAAGAACGGCGTTTTGATCTCCAACGGCGCGGGCGAAGCCAACAATTACGCGCTCGGCCCGCTCGAGGAGCGCGGCATCTTGTTCGTCGCTCACCAGGAGGCATTGTACGAGGGCATGATCATCGGGGAGAATGCCAAGACCGACGATCTCGAGGTCAATCCCATGAAGGCCAAGGCGCTGACCAACTTCCGCGTCAGCGGCAAGGAAGACACCATCCGCCTGACCCCGCCGAAGCGCATGACGCTGGAGCAGGCGATCGCCTACATCGACGATGACGAGCTGGTGGAGGTTACCCCGTCCTCGATCCGCCTCCGCAAACGTCATCTCGACCCGCATGAGCGGAAGCGAGCGTCGAGGGCGAAACAAGCGGCCTGATTTCTTGCCATCATGCCATCGTCGAGGAGGCGCTGATAGATTATGCGCGGCGCCACCCCAAGGAGAGCGCCGCCATATTTCTCGATCGGTTGCGGGCCAACGCAGGCGATAGCGAGACCGCCGCTGAGGTTGAAGCGACAATCGACGAGAACCGGCAGCAATCCCATGCCGGCATCGATTTGTGATCCTGCTCGACACCAACGTCATCTCGGAATTTACCAAACCCAGGCCCGATCCGGCGGTCAAACAATGGTATCTGGCGAATGCCGATAACTGCTGGCTTGCGTCGATCGCATTGGGCGAGATGGCGTTCGGCATTGCCAGGCTCGATCCCGGCGCGCGGCGATCCGGGCTTGAAGTTCAACTTACCGACTGGCGGATCGCATTCGCCGCCCGGACGCTCGGCTTCCAGGCTTCGACCGCGCTAATATATGGAAAAGTGCTGGCAACGGCCCAAAAAGTGGGCCGGCCGATGAGCGTGATCGATGCGCAGATCGCCGCGATCGCCATCGAACATGGCTTCGCCCTCGCCACGAGCAATGTCAGCGATTTTACAACCACCGATCTGAAGTTGCTCAACCCTTGGCTGAGTTCGACCTCATAATAATTTTGCACTGTCGCGGTCGATCACGGTCCAAGCCGAACCAAACCATAGCGTCTGCTTTCCACCCATAACGGACACTGGAAAATCCAAACGATATCGCCCCACTCAAAAAGAGCTTCCAAAATAGGATTTCGTCTGCTCCGGTTGATGCGGCTCTTTCGCATCGTTGGAAATCCTCGACCGCCTCGAAAGCGCGCGCGCATGGCGTGGCGATCTGACACTATCTCTCGCCGTAACCCGGGCGCTTAAGGTGACAAAAGGGGCCGAAAAAGCCGTCGAAGTGGGGAAACTTAATCAACCTAAGCCCGGCAGGATCAGCCCGCCATCGCCATTATCCTCGCCCATTCCTCCGCCCGTACCGGACTGACCGACAGCCGCGACTGGCGAATCAGCTCCATCCCGACGAGGGCGGGGTCGACCTTGATTTCCGCCAGCGTGACCGGGCGGGGCAAGGGTCGGACGGGCGCGACCCGCACCTTGACCCACTCGGGGCCGTCAGGCTCGGCGGAGCCGGTGATGCGGACGATGGCGACGACCGCGCGGTCGGCGCCGCTATGGTAGAACAGGGCCTCGTCACCGGGCCGCATCGCGCGCAGGTGCAGGCGCGCGGCGTTGTTGCGGACCCCATCCCAATCGGTGCCGCCATCGCGCAGTAAATCGGCCCAACTGTAGGTGTCGGGTTCCGACTTGAGCAGCCAGTTGGCCATGATTCGCTCCCTTTGCGGCCCGAAACTAGCGTATTTCGTTCATCTGCGCGCAAGATTTTTTGGCGGAAAGTCGGGAAATTTCCGTGTGTTCCGGCGATCCAACGCGGGGACGGCTCGGTTTGCCGACTCCGCCTTGCCGGATATGCAACCTGCTTTATGTGCAGGTGCAGCAATTTTAACAGCGAGTGGGTGAAGCGCCTGGCGCCGCCCCCGTGCAAGACGGCCAGTCCGATCCCGCAGCAACGACGCCTCCATTGGCGAGACGTCGGCATGTTGCGGATATCGGCTGACCGCCATTTAGGACCGAAGTTTGTTCAAATCTTTCAGCCGTCGCGGCATTGCCGCGGCGATGGTCATGACGTTAGCCTTGGTCGGCGGATCGAGCGAGGCGCTCGGCACGAGCACTCCCGCCCTCCAGCGCCTGATCGCGGCCCAGCCGCCCCGCGCGATCCTCGACAGCTTCAATCCGGCAATTCGAGCGATCACCGCCGCTGCCGCTCCAAAACTCAGCCTCGGCCAGATGGTCGAGCAATATGCCAATGGCGCCGCGCTCGACGAGCAGCAGCGCTGCCTAGCCACCGCGGTTTATTTCGAAAGCATGGGCGAGCCGCTCGAGGGCCAATTGGCTGTCGCCCGCGTCGTCATCAACCGCGCCGCCTCGGGTCGCTATCCGACCACAATGTGCGAAGTGGTCAAGCAGAAGGCGCAGTTCAGCTTCGTCCGCGCTCGCCAGTTCCCGCGCATCGACCCGGCCTGCCAGGCATGGCGCAAGGCCCAGGCGATCGCGCGGATCGCGGTCGCCAATGCCAGCGCCAGCCTGCCGACAGACGTATTGTGGTATCACGCCGATTACGTCGCGCCGGGTTGGGGCAAGCGACTGACGCGGGTCGACAAAATCGGCGCGCACATCTTTTACCGCTCGTAATCGCCCCGGTTCCCTCGGCCTGTCGCACAATAGATTCCGACTGTCGTTAATCGGGTAAGCTTGGGATTCGCATGGCCGTGTGAATCGGCGACCATCTCCCTCCAGTGATTGGGTTTTTCCTGATAACCGGGAGGGCAAAGCGGTGCTGAAGATCCTGATTGTCGAAGACGATGCGCAACTCGCGACGACGCTCAAATATCTGGTTGAGGATAATCCGCGTTATCGCGTGGTCGCCCGGGCCGACGATCTCGACAGCGCGGTCGCGGCGGCCGAGGCACACAATCCCGATCTCGCCCTGGTCGACCTCCAGCTGGCACGCGGATCGACCGGCTTCTCGGTTGCGGTGCGGCTTGGCGATTATGATATTCCGTGCCTGTTCGTGACCGGCAAGTCGCCCGGTTTCCCGATGCCCGATTTAGCGCTCGGTTGCCTGCTCAAGCCCTTCACTGCCGAGGATGTCCACAAGACGCTGGCGATGGCCGAAGATGTGATGCGCGGTCGCGAGACGCTTCGGCCCAAGCTGCCGGCAAACCTGCTGATCTATGACGGCATGCCCGATCACGAGGACGAGATCGCGCCCGGTTTCATCCCCTCGCGGCGCTCGTTCAAGACCCGGATCGAGCATTGGATCGCGGGGACTCAGGCCTAAAGTCGCATGATGCCCTTGCGGGGCGAACGTTCGCCGAGCGTCTCCGCAGTCAGCCGCACCCCGGCGTCGATCAGCGCCTGCCGCCGCCCGGCGATCGAGGTGCCGAGCTGGATTTTCTCGTAAGCAAGCAGTTTCTCGAACACCGCCTCGGCAAGCACGCGCTCGACATAAATTGCGGTTCGCGGCCAGCGATCCCGGTCGATCGTGAAACCGACATGGAAAGCGTTGCGGAAGAAGCTGGCGATGGCGATGTCGGCCAGGCCGAATTCGCCCGCGATGAAGCCCTCGGCTGGAATCTCGCGCTCCAGATAATCGAGTTCGCGGGGCGCATCGTGGGCCAGAGTGCGCTCGATCCGTGCCTCGTCGACCGGGTCGCCAAACACGATCGGCGCCACGAACCGGGGATAAAATAATCCCCAGATGAACACGTCGCCCAGCCGGGTGTCGGCATATTCCTCGAACCAGCGCGCGCGGGCGCGATCCGCGGGCGAGGCGGGGAACAGGGGCGGGCCGGGATAGGCTTCGTCGATATAGGCGGCGATCACCGTCGAATCGCTCAGCACCACGTCGCCATCGATCAGGATCGGGATTCGCCGCAGCGGGCTCAGCGTCGTGAATTCGTCATTGCCGAAGAAGGGCGTGATCGGGTCGATTTCGTAATCGAGGCCCTTCAGCTCCAGGCAGGCGAGCACTTTGCGGACGTAGGGACTGACGAAACTGCCGATGACCTTCATGGCACGGTTCTAGGACGGGCGCGGGGAGGTGGGAAGGCTGGATGCCCGACGAGGATTCGAACCTCGATTAACGGAGTCAGAGTCCGTTGTCTTACCATTAGACGATCGGGCAGAGCAGGGCGCCGCTTAGGAAGCGGGGGCTGTGCTGTCAACTTCGCCGGTAATTCCGCGCACTCGGTTGCGCGAAGGGACTAACTTCCGTTAAACAGGCGCCAAGTCAGCCGCGCAGGGTTCCTCGCGGCCAAGGATAGATAGGCGTTTGGACATGGCGGATCGCGACGCCACCCCGCCGCGGCCAGCCCGACAAGGCGACCCCGCGGCCCCGGCAGGACCGCCCCAGTGGCGGAAGCAGCAGCGTCACACCTATGGCGCGGTCGATCTGGGCACCAACAATTGCCGACTGCTGATCGCGCGGCCGACCGAAGACAGCTTCACCATCATCGACGCTTTTTCGCGAATTGTGCGGCTCGGCGAAGGGCTCGGCGCGTCGGGCCGATTGTCGCAGGATGCGATGGACCGGTCGGTGTCCGCGCTCGCCATCTGTGCCGACAAGCTCCGCCGCCGCCACGTCTCGATCGCCCGCTCGGTGGCGACCGAGGCTTGCCGTCGCGCGGTCAATGGCCGCGAGTTCATCGAGCGGGTACGAGCGGAGACCGGGATCGCGCTCGAGATCATCGCCCCGCAGGAGGAAGCGCGGCTGGCGGTGCTGGGCTGCCACAAATTGCTCGAGCCCGGCGACGGTCCGGCATTGATCTTCGACATCGGTGGCGGATCGACCGAACTGGTGCTGGTCGAACCGGGCGAGGGGGCCGACCACCCCCCGCGCATCGTCGCCTGGTGGTCGGCGCCTTGGGGAGTGGTGTCGCTGACCGAAAGCGAGGGCCGCAACGCAATCGACGGCGACGACCGGCTGGCGGCCTATGCGCGGATGAAAGCGCGGGCGACCGACAGCTTCTCGCGATTTGCAGAAATGCTGCCCCGCGACGCGCCCGGCATCCGCCTGCTCGGCACCAGCGGCACGGTAACCACGCTCGCCTCGGTCCACCTCGCGCTGCCCAGCTATGATCGGCGCGCGGTCGACGGGCTGCACGTGCCGATCGGCGACATGCGACGCATCTCGACCATGATCGCACAGCTCGATTTCGGCGGACGATCCAATTTGCCGTGCATCGGCGCCGAGCGGGCCGACCTGGTGGTCGCGGGTTGCGCAATCCTGGAAGCGATCCTCGACATCTGGCCAGCGGAAAATCTCGGGGTCGCCGATCGCGGTATCCGCGAGGGCATATTGCGCAGCCTGATGGCGCGCGATGGATATCAAATATGACACGCATCAAAACCGCGCGCGGTCGCAAGGCCAGCTCGACCCGTTGGCTCGAGCGACAACTCAACGATCCCTACGTCAAGCGCGCCAAGGCCGACGGCTATCGTAGTCGCTCGGCCTATAAACTGATCGAGTTGGACGAACGGTTCGGCCTGCTGCGCGGGGTGACCGCAGTGGTCGATCTGGGAATCGCGCCGGGCGGCTGGGCGCAGGTCGTGCGGCGCACGATCCCCAAGGCGACGGTCGCCGGAATCGACTTGCTCCCGACCGAACCGATCGACGGAGTCGTGATCCTGGAGATGGACTTCATGGACGAAGCCGCGCCCGAGACGCTGCGCGAGGCTATGGGCGATGTCGCCCCCGAGCTGGTGCTGAGCGACATGGCGGCCAACACCGTCGGCCACACCCAGACCGACCATCTGCGCACCATGGGGCTGGTCGAGGCGGCGCTGGAGTTTGCGGTCGAAGTCTTGAAGCCTGGCGGCACATTCGTCGCCAAGGTGCTGGCGGGCGGAGCCGACAATCATCTCGTCGCCGAGCTCAAGCGTCATTTCAAGGCGGTCAAGCACGCCAAGCCCCCATCCAGCCGCAAGGGATCGAGCGAATGGTATGTCGTGGCCCAGGGCTTCAAGGGGCGGGGAGAGGAGTGACCTGCACTCCCATGAGGAACTAGGCCTTCGCCCGCGCCGCCTTCACCGCGTCCTTGAGCGTGTCATAGCCGACCGCGGAATTCATTACCTTGTCGCCGACGATGAACAACGGCGTGCCGGTCGCGCCCAGTTGGCCGGCGAGGTTCATGTTCTTGGCGATTTCGGCCTCGATCGCGGGGTCGCGGGCTTGGTCGGGGGTGATGGCGAGGCGGCCCGCGACCAGGGCAATGGTCTCGCTGCTCGGTCGTCCGGCCTTGAACAGGCCGTCGTGGAAGGCGGTAAACTTGCCGCCCTTCGACGCGGCCAGCGCGACCCGCGCTGCGGCGACGCTGTCCGGCCCGAGGATCGGGAATTCGCGAAATACCACGCGCACGCCCTTGTCGTCTGTCACTAGCCGGTCGATGTCGGGGTTGGACTTGCGGCAATATCCGCAGGCGTAATCGTAGAAATAGGTCACTACCACGTCGGGCCTGGCCGAGCCCTTCCACGACGATTCGAACGGCGTTTCCAGCGCAATGCGGTTGGCGGCCAGCACCGGCGCATATTGGCCATCGCGAAGCGCTTCGGAGGCATCGACCAGGATTTGCGGCTGCTTGACCAATGCATCGCGCACGAGTTTTGCGCCAAATTGCGGTGCAGCGAGCAATAAAAGACCGGCGGTGACCAAAGATCCGACCAGTCCCCCGCCGATTGCCGCGATGATAGGGGGCCGCCGGTTGTCGCTCATGTCTCGCAATTGAGCCTTCTCTCTTTCTTGTCTTTTTTCAGCTCGGCGCACGATACCAGGGCGATGTCCTGAGCACGAAGATAGTCGGGCGTGCCCTTGGGAATGCCCGCCATCGCCATCCGAGCGCTGGTCAGCGCAAGTTTCGCATTGCCCTCAAGATTGTTGCGCTCGGCGGTAGCCAAGGCGGCGCGCGGCCGGTCGCCTTCACGGTCATAGACCACGCCGAGCTGCATCCAGGCGAACGGATTGTCATTGTCGCGATTGACCGCGAGCTTGAGTACCTGCTTGGCCTCGGCGAAATTCTTGGCATCTTCGGATGCGATCAGGGCGTGACCGAGCATGACCGAAATCATCGGCTGGTTGGGCGCCTTCGCAACCGCCTGGCGGAGCACCGGAATCGCCTCCTTCGGGCGGCCCGATTCGAGCAATATCTGGCCCTTCAGCTCAAGGAAGAAGGGATCGTCGGGCGCCTTGGCGAGCAGCCAGTCGGCTTCCGACACGGCTTTCTCGGGGTAGGCACCGAGGTGATAGGCATAGGCCCGGGCATAATGAGCGGGGACGCTCTGATCGCTTTCCGGATAGCGGATCGGGGCGTTCCTGGAATCGACATAGCCGATCAGCTTGGCCTTGACCCGCTGGAAGCGCGCCTCGATCGCCGGATCGGTGGGCTTATCCCATGCCGCATCCTTGGTGTAGACCTGCTTCAAGGCCTCGATCCGCTCGCTCGACAGCGGATGGGTGCGGTCGTAACTGTCCTTGGCATAGACCGCGAGGCGATATTCCTGGTTCTGCAATTTCTTGAAGAATTCCAGGCTGCCCTTGCCGCTATAACCGGCCTTGGAGAGATAGGCGGCGCCGGCCAGGTCGGACGAACTTTCCTGGGCGCGGGTGAAAGCGAAGAAATTGCCCAACGCGGCGCGCTGGCCGGCCATGATGATTCCCAAGCCGGCATCGGGCGCCCCGGCCGCGATCGCCGCCGCGCCGAGCAACAGCGACAGGATGGTGATACCGGTCGCTGCCTTGGCACCCTCACCGATGCGGATGATGTGCCCGCCGGCGACATGGCCCAGCTCGTGCGCGATCACACCCTGTAGCTGGTTGGCATTGTCAGCCGCAGTCAGCAGGCCGCCATGGATATAGACGATCTGTCCGCCGGCGACGAAAGCGTTGATCTCGGGATCGTTGATCAGGACGATCTTGACGTTGGCGGGGTCGAGTCCGGCAGCCTGGATCAGCGGCCGCGACATATCGCGGAACAGCAATTCGGTTTCGCTATCGCGGAGGATCGACTGGGCGGCGACCGGCTGGATCGCGGCAAAGGCCAGCACGAGACCGAGCATCGCCATACGGATCAGGCGTGAAAGGTGGGCCAGCCGGAGGGGGGGGCGGATCATGCCTTGCTGTCCCACCCGTTGCCTGAACCGTAGATGAAAGTGCCCGAACTGTTCATCGAAACGAAAGGTGCCAATGCGGCCCCGGACATGATCCGGGGCGCGCAATGACGATTGCCTGTTTTAACCAAAGGTACGTTGCCACCAGCCGCCACGGGGCGGCTCACCGTCGTCGTCCTCGTCCGACGGCGCAGCGGCGGTGGTTGCCGGTTCGCTATCGGCCAGCGCCGCGACCTTGGGAGTCTCGGACTTGAGGGCCTCGACCTTGCCCGGCTTGGCCTTGCTGGCCGACCGGGCGCGGGGCTTGGGTGCCTCGCTCGGCGCGGTTTCGACCACCACGTCGACCGGGACCGGCGCGGAGGCGATTTCGCCCGGCACGTCGGCAACCTTCTTGGCGCGCGTGCGGCGCTTGGGCTTCTCGCTGGCCTCGGGGTCGGCGACGGGGGCCGCTTCGACGACGGGGGCCGCTTGCGCAATCTCCGTCTTCGCACCGCGGTCATCGGCTGCCTTTTGCGCCTTGGGACGACGACGGGTCTTGGGCTTCGTCTCCTCCACGGACTCGGCATCGGCCAGCGATGGCTCGTCGGCAATCACCGGCTCGTCCATCGGCGCTTCATCAGCGCGGACGGTCTCGCCCTCTGTGCCTTCACCGCGACGACTGCGGCCACGACCGCCACGGCGACCGCGACGGTTGCGTCCACCGCCTTCACTGTCATCGCTTTCGGTACGTTCGGCACGGGCGGGCACGTCGCGCGCCTCGTCGCCGGATTCGCCCAGCGGCTCATCTTCGTTCGACGCCTGACGCGGTTCGCGCTCCTGGCGCTCACCCTCGCCGCCTTCTTCGCGAGTACGATTGCGACCGCGACCGCCACGGCGGCGGCGGCGGCGGCGCGGTCCGCCTTCGCCATCGCCCCCATCACGTTCGGCGTTGCGCCGACGGGCGTCGGACGGGGCGCGAGCTTCGCCTTCGCCCTCGTCGCTAGCGTCTTCGGCATCCTCGGCGTCCATCTCGGCGTCGGTCAGATAATCATCGTCATCGTCGTCGTCGACAATCGGCGGGGCGATCCGCTGCGGCGCGATTGGGCGACCGCCGCTGCTCTCGACCGCCATCCGGGCGCCTTCGAAGCTTTCGTCGATCATCACTTCCAGCAGGACGCCGTAGCGAAGTTCGATCTCGCCCAACTCGCGGCGCTTCTTGTTGAGCAGATAGATTGCCGCTTCGCGCCCGGCGCGCAGCGTGATCCGGTCGCCGCGGCCGCGGGCCGCTTCTTCCTCGATGATCCTCAGCGCGCTGAGGCCCGACGACGATGCGGTGCGCATCAGGCCGGTGCCCTCGCAATGCGCGCACGGCTTGGTCGAGGCTTCGAGCACCCCGGTGCGCAGTCGCTGGCGGCTCATTTCCATCAGGCCGAAGCTGGAGATACGACCGACCTGGATCCGGGCGCGATCGTTTTTGAGCGCGTCCTTCATCGCTTTTTCGACCTTACGGATGTGGCCGTTCTGCTCCATGTCGATGAAATCGATCACCACCAGGCCGGCCATGTCGCGCAGTCGCAACTGGCGGGCGATCTCGTTCGCTGCCTCGATGTTGGTGGCGAAGGCGGTTTGTTCGATGCTGTGCTCGCGCGTCGCGCGGCCCGAGTTGATGTCGATCGACACCAACGCCTCGGTCGGATTGATCACCAGATAGCCGCCGGACTTCAGCTGGACCACCGGCTGGTACATCGCCGACAATGTGTCCTCGACGCCGTAGCGCTGGAAGATCGGGGTCTGGTCGACGTAGCTGGTGACCTTCTTGACGTGGCTCGGCATGAGCAATTTCATGAAGCCGCGGGCGGCCTTGTAGCCATCCTCGCCCTCGACGATCACCTCGTCGATTTCCTTATGATAGAGATCGCGGATCGCGCGCTTGATCAGGTCGCTGTCGCGATAGACGAGCGCCGGGGCAGAACTGCCGAGCGTCTTCTCTCGGATTTCACTCCACAGACGCGCCAGATAGTCGAAATCGCGGCGGATCTCGACCTTGGTCCGCTCCAGGCCGGCAGTACGGACGATAAGGCCCATCGTCTGCGGCAGGTTTAGGTCGGACATGATCGACTTCAGCCGCTTGCGGTCGGCGCCGTTGCTGATCTTCCGGCTGATCCCGCCGCCATGCGACGTGTTGGGCATCAGCACGCAGTACCGTCCGGCGAGGCTCAGATAGGTGGTCAGTGCCGCGCCCTTGTTGCCGCGTTCTTCCTTGACGACCTGGACCAGCAGCACCTGACGGCGCTGGATGACGTCTTGGATCTTGTAGCGGCGGCGCAAATTCTGGCGCTTGCGGCGAAGTTCGTCGGCGGCGCTTTCATCGACCGGGGAGGCGTCCGAACCGGTACCAGCCTCGGTCGCGTCGGAATCGTCGTCGCCAAGCTCGTCCTCGTCGGGGCGATCGTCGACCCCGTCATCGTCATGATGCGGGTCGAGCGCGTGATCGTCATATTCGCCGCGCAGCCGCTCTTCTTCGGCAGCATGTTCTGCCTCTTCGCGAAGCAAGGCATCACGGTCGGACTTGGGGATCTGGTAATAATCGGGGTGGATTTCGCTGAACGCGAGGAAGCCGTGGCGATTGCCGCCGTAGTCGATGAACGCCGCTTGGAGCGACGGTTCGACCCGCGTGACCTTGGCTAGATAGATATTGCCTTTGAGTTGCTTGTGTTCCTCGGATTCGAAGTCGAATTCCTCGATCCGGTTACCTTTGGCGACTGCAACCCGGGTTTCTTCCGGGTGGCGCGCGTCGATGAGCATGCGCATGGACATTGAATATTCTCCGGGCGCGCTGGGACCGCTGCAAGCGGGAGCGCGCGATAGTGGTGGCCACGGCCGGACCGGCGATGGCGTGATGTGCGTGAATTGCCTCTGCTGGATGACCCATCCCGACCATCGCCGGGAAAAGCGCGCCAACCGGCTCGGTTACGAGCAAGCGACTGGCGTCCTGTGGTGTCATGCAGCGTCAACCTTTAATACCGCGCCGACTTAAGCGGCGCAGGTCTGCAGGGATCCTGCAGGTCTGTCTCAGGTAGCACTCGCGCCCCTTGCCCGCAATGCCTCTGCGGGCGATAAGCGTCTTATGTGGCTAAGACGCAGGGATGGACGGTGGGGATGGGCGTTGCCGGTGCTGCTGGCGGCGATGCTGATCGCGCTCGCGGCCTATTGGCTGACCCCGCGCGTCAATGCGGTCGATGGCGGCGATGCTTTGTTCGGCGAAGCGCGACAGGGCGGGCTGACCGTGGCGCTGCGCGACGGCGTGCCCGATATCGCTATCACCGAAGCCAAGGTGCCAGGCCGGCCGATCGTCCTCATCGACCCTGGTCACGGCGGTCGCGACCCCGGTGCGCCCGGCGTGTCGGGCACGGTCACGGAAAAGGAACTGACCCTGGCCTTCGCCCGCGAGCTTCGCGACCTGCTGGCGAAAAACGGCCGCGTCCGGGTGGCGCTGACCCGCGACGGCGATGCCACGCTCAGCCTGGAACAGCGCGCCGCCATCGCCCGCTCGATCGCCGCAGGGCTTCTTGTGTCGGTGCATATGGACAGCGCGCCCAATCCACTGGCGCGCGGGGCGACGGTCTATTCGCTGTCCGATGTCGCGTCCGATGCCGAGGCGGCGCGATTCGCCCAGGCTGAGAATCGCGCCGGGGAGCAAATGACCAGTGAAACCGACGGAGGCTTGCGCTTTCTGCTGTCCGATCTTGCGCTGCGCGACCAGATGGCGGAATCGGCCGATCTCGCGGCGCGACTGGTGAGCAGCCGGGACGGGCGGATGCTGCTTCGCCCCGAGCCCCACAAGTTCGCCGCGTTCCACATCTTGCGCCGATCCGAAACGCCCGGCGTGTTGTTCGAGGCGGGCTATATCAGCAATGTCGAGGATGAGGCGCTGCTGCGCACGCCCGAGGGCCGGGCACCGATCGTTGCCGCGTTGGCGCGCGCGATCGAAGTCGACGCCGCGCTTCGGCTTTCTCGCTAAGCAAGCTTATGACGCACTAACTCTCCTTTTCGAGCGGCTACTTAGCGGCTAGATGCGTGGCATCCATGCCGACGTTCACCGCCCCATTCCCCGATCTTGCCCGCGTCAACCAGCGGATCCACGACCGAATCGATCCGTGGTTCGCCCGCCGCGCGGTGCGCCGCGCGGGCTGGACATTGCTCGCCGGATTCCTGTTCCTGTCGAGCGTGTGGATCTGGTTCGCGGCGGGCCTGCCAAGCTCCGAGAAGCTCTTGAGTTACCAGCCGCCGCTGCCAAGCAACGTGCGCGGATATGACGGTAATCCGGTCCAGACCTTCGCTCGGGAGCGGCGCGTCGAACTTTCGTTCGACGAATATCCCAAGGTGGTGGTGAACGCCTTCATCTCGGCCGAGGACAAGACCTTCTTCAGCCACGGCGGGCTCGATTATCCGGGCCTGACCAAGGCGGTGTTCAACTACACGCTGAGCGGCGGCGACGGACGCGTGCCGGGTGGCTCGACCATCACCCAGCAGGTCTCCAAGTATCTGCTTCAGGATGATGCCTATGCGGTCAGCCGCAAGATCCGCGAAATGATCCTGGCGTTCCGGCTCGAATCGACGTTGGGGAAGGAACAGATCCTCGAGATTTATCTCAATTCGATGTTCCTCGGCCGCAATGCCTATGGCGTGCAGGCGGCAAGCCGGGCTTATTTCGACAAGGACGTCAGCGACCTGACGCTGTCGGAGGCGGCCTATCTGGCGGTATTGCCCAAGGCGCCGTCCAACTACGACCCGCTGCGCGCCACCGCCAAGGCGACCACGCGGCGCAATTACGTGCTTCGCGAAATGGCGGCCAATGGCTTCATCACCGAGGCCCAGCGCGCGGAAGCGACGGCGATGCCGCTCGGCACGATCCGCTACGGCAGCAACGAGAAATTCCGCCAGATGGGCGGCTATTTCATGGAGGAAGTGCGGCGCGACCTGATCGGACGGTTCGGCGAGAAGGCCGAGCAGGGGCCGAACAGCGTCTATGCCGGCGGCCTGTGGGTGCGTTCGTCGATGGTGCCCTTGATGCAGGATGCCGCCGCCGACGCGCTCCGCGAAGGGCTGGCCAAGTTCGACGGCGGGCGCGGCTGGCAGGACACCAAGCTGAGCATCGACCTGGACCAGGACTGGCGCGGACAATTGTCCGCCGCGGCGCTCGGCACCGGCTTTCCCGATTGGCGCAAAGCGGTCGTGCTTAGCAAGACCAGCAGCAGCGCGCGGCTCGGTTTCTCCGACGGCAGCGAGGGGACGCTGTCTGCCTCGGCCGCGCAGCAGGCACGGCGCGGAGGCGGGGGCACCGCGTATAGCGCGCTCAAGCCCGGCATGGTGGTGATCGCCAAGTCGGTCGGCGGCGACAGTTACGCCTTGCGCTCGATCCCCGAGATTGGCGGCGCGTTCCTGGCCGAGGAGGTGCGCACCGGGCGGATCATGGCGATGCAGGGCGGGTTCGATGTCGTCGGCTCTTCCTACAACCGCGCGACCCAGGCGCTTCGCCAGCCAGGATCGTCGTTCAAGCCGATCGTCTATGTCACCGCGCTCGAAAATGGCATGACGCCGGCCTCGATCATCGTCGATGCTCCATTCTGTGTGTGGCAGGGCGCCGGACTGGGCAACAAATGTTTCCGCAACTTCGACGCCGGTTATGCTGGCGCCAAGACGATGCGCTGGGGGGTCGAGCAGTCGCGCAACCTGATGACCGTGCGCGCCGCATCGCAAACCGGCATGCCCAAGGTGATCGCCAATGCCGCCAAGCTTGGGGTCGGCAATTATCCCAATTATCTGTCGATCGCGCTCGGCGCGGGCGATACGACGGTGATGAAATTGACCAATGCCTATGCGGTGCTCGCCAACAACGGGCGCGAGGTGCGGCCGACAATCATCGACTTCGTCCAGGACCGCAACGGCAAGGTGATCTATCGCACCGACAATCGCTGCGACGTGATGGATGGCTGCGACGCGCCCGAATGGGATGGCAAACCGATGCCCCGCCCGCCGCTCCGCGCCAGACAATTGATTGAACCGCAGGCGGCCTATCAGATGGTCCATATCCTGGAAGGCGTGGTCGAACGCGGCACCGCGACCGTGCTTCGCGACCTAGACCGACCGCTGTTCGGCAAGACCGGCACCACCACCGGACCGACCAATGTGTGGTTCGTCGGCGGAACCCCCGACGTCGTAGCCGGCATCTACCTTGGCTATGACCGGCCGCGCTCAATGGGCGGCTATGCGCAAGGGGGCAGGATAGCGGCGCCGGTGTTCAAGCAATTTGCGCAGATCGCGCTCAAGGACGCGCCCAAGACGCCGTTCGTCGCGCCGGCCGGCATCCGCATGGTGCGGATCGACCGGGTCAGCGGCAAGCGCGTGTTCGGCACCTTCCCGACCAGCGAGGATCCCAAATCGTCGGTTATCTGGGAAGCGTTCCAGCCCGAGACCGAACCGCGTCGCTCATTCCGCCGCGAAGACCGGCTTGCGAGTGGAAGCGACAGCAGTGCCGCGCCGAGCGCCGGGACGCCGCGCAAGCCGCGACCGGCGCGGCCACGGCCCGCCACGCCGACCCCGCCGACCGAGGATTTCTTGCAAAGGCAGGGCGGGATTTACTAGGGCCAGCGCACCCCTTTGTTTGAAAGCCAATGTCATGCGCGCTGAAGCGCAAGCTCATATCGACCAGATCAACGCCGCTACCCAGTTGCTCCGCCGGTTCCTCGACTGGGACAAGGCGCACCGTCGGCTGGCCGAGCTGAACGACAAGGTCGAAGATTCGAGCCTGTGGGACGATCCCAAGGCGGCGCAGGAAGTCATGCGCGAGCGACGGCGGCTGGAGGAGGCAATCGGCGCCACCGCCAAGATCGAGACCGAGCTGAAAGATACCGTCGAGCTGATCGAAATGGCTGAGGCCGAGGGCGATACCGGGCTGGTCGACGATGGCGTGACAGCGCTCGCCGAGCTCGCCGCGCGGGCCGAGCGTGACAAGGTTGCGGCGCTGCTGGCGGGGGAGGCCGACGCCAACAACAGCTATGTCGAGATCAATGCCGGGGCCGGCGGGACCGAGTCCAACGACTGGGCGGGGATGCTGCAGCGCATGTATTCCCGCTGGGGCGAGCGCCACGGGATGAAGGTCGAACTGGTCGATCATCATGCTGGTGAGCAAGCCGGGATCAAGTCGGCGACGTTGCTGATCAAGGGCGAGAATGCCTATGGCAATCTCAAGGTCGAGGGCGGAGTGCACCGGCTGGTGCGGATTTCGCCCTATGACAGTTCGGCGCGGCGCCACACCAGCTTCGCTTCGGTGTGGGTATATCCAGAGGTCGACGACGATATCGACATCGAGATCAACGAGAGCGAGCTGAGGATCGACACCTATCGCGCGTCGGGCGCGGGCGGGCAGCATATCAACACCACTGACAGCGCCGTCCGGATCACGCATATTCCGACCAATATCGTGGTCCAGTGCCAGAACCAGCGCAGCCAGCACAAGAACAAGGCCGAAGCGCTCAAGCAGCTCAAGGCGCGCCTGTACGAGGCGGAGCTGCAGAAGCGCGAGGCCGAGGCCGACGCCACTGCGGCGAACAAGACCGACATCGGCTGGGGCCACCAGATCCGAAGCTACGTCCTGCAGCCGTATCAGATGGTCAAGGATCTGCGCACCGGCGTGATCTCTACCGCGCCGCTCGACGTGCTCGACGGCGATCTCGACCGATTCATGGCCGCCGCGCTGTCGCAGCGGGTCAGCGGTGAAAAGGTCGAGGTCGAGGATGTCGATTAGGGCAGTTGCCCTGGTGGCGCTCGCGCTCGCCGCTTGCCGGCAAGCCGAGCCGCAGTCCGCTTTTCCGACGGCAAACCGCGAGAGTGCGCCGATCGTCAGCGACAGCTTCTCGACCGAGGATGCGCGCGACCGGCTGGGCGAAGCCGAGGCGGTGATCGCCTTCGCCGGGGTGACACCGGGCATGTCGGTTGCCGATATCGGTGCTGGCGAAGGCTATTACACCGTCCGGTTGGCCCGCGCGGTCGGAGCCAAGGGGCGCGTGCTGGCGCAGGATATCGTTCCCGAAACGCGCGACCGGCTGGGCGTTCGGGTCGAGCGCGAAGGGCTGGACAATGTCACCGTGCGGCTCGGCCTGCCGGACGATCCCAAGCTGCCCTCGGCCAGCTTCGACCGCATCTTCCTGGTTCACATGTATCACGAGGTCGAGCAGCCTTACCCATTCCTGTGGCACTTGCGGGCTGGACTGAAGCCGGGCGGGCTGGTGGTGGTGGTCGACGCCAAGCGGCCGGTGAAGCGTCACGGCATGCCGCCGGCGCTGCTGCAATGCGAGCTTGCGAGCCTTGGCTTCACCCGCGTCCGCGAAGAGTCGCTGGAGGGTGCTGATAGCTATATGGCGCTGTACCGAGCGTCGGGTCCGCGGCCGGAGCCGGTCGCGATCAAACCCTGTGCGATGAAGGGCTAAGCGGCCCTAGAGCAGGCCCATCGCCCGCATCGAAGCATATCGATCGCCGGCAATGACGAGGTGGTCGACAACGGTGAGGTCGATCGCTTCCCCGGCGAGCGCAAGGCGGCGGGTGATCTGGCGGTCGGCGGCGCTTGGGGTGGGATCACCGCTCGGGTGATTGTGGGCCAGGATCACGCCCGTGCTGCCGTGCATGGCGGCATCGGCGATGACCTGGCGCAAAGGGAGTGACGCGCCGCCATCGTCGCCGTCGTGCCGCGACAAATGGATGCAGCGGGCGCGGTCGTCGACATGCGCGACCCACAGATGTTCGCGGGACGGGTCGGTTTCGGCGAGGCAGTCGGCGAAGAAGCGACGGGACGCTTCGAGACCGTTGAGCAGCAGCGGGGATTCGGCACGCTGATGGAACATGCCGATTGTGTAGGCCAGGCGATCGCGCCCGGCGACGGGAACCGCATCCGCTTCGGCGCCACATTATATCCGTTTTGGTGGTCGATTGATCCCTTGCCGCGACCGGGGCAGTGGCTAGGGTGGAATCATGCGCCAATATCTCGACCTCATGCAGCAGATACTCGACCACGGCGTCGAGCAGATGGATCGCACCGGCACCGGCACGCTGAGCCTGTTCGGGGCGCAGATGCGGTTCGATTTGGCCGACGGCTTCCCGTTGCTGACGACCAAGAAACTCCACCTGAGATCGATCATCGTCGAGTTGTTGTGGTTCCTTCGCGGCGACACCAACATCGCCTGGCTGAAGGAGCGCAAGGTCGGCATCTGGGACGAATGGGCCGACGACAATGGCGATCTCGGCCCGGTGTACGGCAAGCAATGGCGCGACTGGCAGGCGGCCGACGGTCGCCACATCGACCAGATCGCGGGCCTCGTCGAACAGATCCGCACCGACCCCGGATCGCGCCGCCAGATCGTCACCGCCTGGAATCCCGGGGAGCTTGGCCAGATGGCGCTCGCCCCGTGCCACTGCCTGTTCCAGACCCAGGTCGCAGGCGGCAAGCTCAACCTCCAGCTGTACCAGCGCAGCGCCGATTTCTTCCTCGGCGTCCCGTTCAACATCGCCTCCTACGCCTTGCTGACCCACATGCTGGCGCGGGAATGCGGGCTGGAGCCGGGGGTCTTCGTGTGGACCGGGGGTGACGTGCATCTCTATTCCAACCACCTTGAGCAGGCGCGGCTGCAATTGTCCCGCGAACCCAAGGCGCTGCCGAAGCTGATGCTCAAGGACCGCGGACAAGGGTTGTTCGATTACGAGCCCGAGGATTTCGCCTTCGACGCGTACGATCCGCACCCTCATATCGCGGCACCGGTCGCCATTTAATCGCCGGTTCATGTGCCATCCGGCTTGACGGCTCGCCGCGCATGGGAAACATTTCGGCTGCGTGATGGCACCTTAAACGACCATCTGCGTTTCTATGACGCCAACCAGGAGATTTAATATGATTCAGAAACTCACCACCGTCGCAATCATCAGCGGCGCCCTGCTGCTCGCCGCCTGCAACACCGTACGCGGCGCGGGCAGCGACGTGCAATCGGCTGCCAACTGCACCGAAAACGCCATCAATGGCGGCAATTGCTGATCCTTTAATCCGGACCAGATCGAATTGGCCCCGCCGGACCTTCGGGTTCGAGCGGGGCTTTTTTTCGTGCGGAGGCGGGCGGGGTGGAGCGAGGGCGCCGCCTGTTAAGTTGACTAAGTTTCCCCACTTGGACGGCTTTTTGGCCCCCATTTGTAAACTTAAGCGATTGCGCCTGAAGCAGAATAGCGGCCTCGCGGCGCGACCTGGTGGATGCCGCGAGGACGATCATTCGATTGGCAAAGAGCCCCATCCCGATTCGCGGAGATGCTGTCACCTCGGAGGGAAATAGGACAGCGGAATTTTGGCTGTCTTCGACTGACGGAACCAAGCGGTAATAGCTATTGATAATCATTCGCAATTAGAATAGCTGCCTCTGGAAATTCCGGAGTTGCCGAATGTTTCGATCGAGTTTGTCTGCTATCGCTCTGATGTCGTCTGCGGCCGGGTTTGCGCAGGATCGCGATGTGCCAATCGCCGCCAATCCTGCAATAACCGAGGCGGTCGAGGACGCTATCGACCAGGAAATCGTTATCACCGGCGCGCGGACGCGTCTGCCGGCGACCGCCTTGCCGATGTCGGCAGACGTGCTTGGTGGGCAAGCGCTGGACGACCAGATTGCGGTATCAGGATCGGTGATCGACGCGATTTCGGCGCGGTTGCCTGCCTTTTCGCCGACCCGCGAGAAATTATCTGGATCAGGCGAAACCCTGCGCGGCCGTTCGCCCCTCTATGCGATCAACGGAGTCCCGCAGTCGACGCCCGTTCGCGACGGTTCGCGCGACGGCTTTACCATCGATCCGTTCTTCATCGACCGGGTCGAAGTGATTTATGGATCGAACGCGCTACAGGGGATCGGCGCCACCGGCGGCGTGGTCAACCAGGTAACCGTCGAGGCGCCCAAGACCGACGGCGTCAGCGGCCTCGCTTTAGTTCAGGGCACGGCGCAGGACGGACTGGACGGCGAAGCGCTGGGGGGCAAGATTGCGGGCCTTGTCGGATATCGCGGCGGTGCGCTCGACCTGACCGGCGGCGTGGCGTTCGAGCGGCGCGGCATCTTCCTTGACGGCAATGGCCGACGGATCGGTATCGACAGTACGCAAGGCGACATCCAGGACAGCGACAGCTGGTCCGTCTTCGGCCGGTTCGGCTTCCAATTGTCGCCGACCGCGCGGATAGAACTGATCGCCAACCGCTTCGAGATGGAAGGTCGCGGCCGTTATGTGACCGTCAACGGCAACCGCATCACCGAGCGCCCGACCACCAGCGTGCGTGGCAATCCGGAAGGCGTGCCGGCAGCCAACCGCGCTGAATTGCTCAGCGCATCGTTGACCGAATCCGACCTCGGCGGCGGATTATTGTCGGTGCAGGCGTTCTTCAGCCGAACGCGCGACACCTTCGGCGGCAGCATCACCGGCACCTTTCAGGACGCGACCATCGCACCGATCGGCACATTGTTCGACCAGTCGGTCAACAATAGCCGCAAGGTCGGCGGCAAGTTGAGCTACGAGCGGACCGTGCCAGGCCTCGACGCACTGACGCTGATCGGCGGGGTGGACCTGCTACACGATCGCACCGCGCAATCCCTGAGGGCGACCGGTCGCGACTGGGTGCCGCCGTCCGACTTCTTCAGCGTCGCGCCATTCCTGCAAGGCAATTTGAAACTGCTCGACGGCAAGCTGCGCCTGGCGGGTGGCTTGCGATATGAAAAGGTCAAACTGTCAGTTGCCGATTTCACCACGCTCGCCTTTTACGGATCACGGCAGGTCGACGGCGGCAAGCCGGCATTCGAAAAATTGCTTGGCAACGGCGGCGTCGTCATCGAACCGATGGCGGGTCTGCGCGCTTACGCCAGCTATGCCGAGGGCTATTCCATCGCCGACGTCGGGCGGATCCTTCGGGGGATCAACACCAACGGGGTCGATGTCGACACATTCCTGTCATTGGAGCCTGTGGTGTCGAATAACCGCGAGTTGGGTGTCGAATGGAAGCGCGGGGCATTGACCGCGAGCGCCTCGTACTGGTGGTCGTCGTCCAAGCTCGGATCTTTGTTGGTGCGTAATCCGGACGGCATTTTCGACGTGGTCCGAGCGCCGATCGAGATCGAAGGGCTCGACCTGGCGCTGGACGCCAAACTGCCGGTCTCGGGTCTGAGCATCGGTGCGGCTTATGCGATGACGCGCGGGCGGACGGACAGCAATCAGGACGACAAGTTGGACGTCGATTTGGACGGGGCAAATATCTCGCCCGACCGGCTGAACCTCTACGCCAGTTATGCGCGTGGGGGTCTTGATGCCCGCATTGCTGCGCGATTTTACCTGAAGCGCGACTTCGACCTGATTGCGGTCGAACCGGGTACGGCGGGGCAGATCGCCGCCGAAGACGCCAATTCGTTCGACGGTTATACGCTGATCGACGCAGCGATAGCGTATCGGTTCGGCAAGAACCGCGTGTCCCTGAGCGCCATGAACCTGACGGACAAAAGGTATATTACCTATTTCAGCGACACTCGCCCGGCGACGGGATCGAACACGTCGGACTCGACCTATTTCGCCGGTCGAGGACGCACCATTACTCTTGGTCTGACTCGAGAGTTTTAAGGCGCATGAAACTGCTCTCCTTGCTCCATCGCTGGACGGGCGGACTGATCGGTCTGCTGCTCGCGTTAATTGGTCTCAGCGGTGCGATTCTCGTTTGGGAAGGCACCTGGATCCAAGTGGCTGGAGCGAACGACCCGGTGGTCGAGAATATCGCGACGATGGGTGCGATCAGCGAGCGAGCGATCGCCGATGGGGCGATCCGGATCACATTCGCCAGCGAGGAAATCGGGCTTCACCATGCCGCGGGCGATGGCGGCGCCGGCACCTATTTCAGGCAGGATGGGACGATCGCCGGTCGCTGGGCCTCGCAGTGGGAACGGCCGGAGTTCTGGTTGTTCGATTTCCACCATCACCTCTTCGCCGGCGAGCGCGGCGAAGCGATCACCGGCATTGCCGGGATCGCGGGCCTGCTGTTCGTCATCACCGGCGCGATCCTGTGGTGGCGTAGCCGCCGCGCCTTCGAATTGCGCCTGCTGCCCCGAAGCACCCAGCCGGGACCGATCGTCCGCCACCATCGCGACCTGGGGATCATCGTCGCCCCACTGTTGCTGGTTTCACTCATCACCGGAGCGGGAATGATCTACGGCGATGTCGCGCGGGCCATGACGGGGGCTTCAGATGCGTCAGCGCCACCGAAGATCGAGAGCGAGAGTGGCGCGTCGGACGCGTCCCCGACTCTCATGTTGCAAGCGTCCAAGGCACGCTTTCCCGAAGCGGCAATCCGCCGCCTTTCGATGCCGTCCAAACCCGGCGCGGCCTATTCGGTGCGCATGCGGCAACCGCACGAATGGACGCCGAACGGACGGACGACCGTCTATTTCGATCGGTCGGGAGGTATGCTCCGCATCGACGACGCTCAACGTGGCAATAGTGGGGACGGGGTGCTCGAAAAGCTTTATCCGGTTCACACCGCAAAGGTCGGGGGTCCAATGTGGAAAATCGCCATGACCGTCTCCGGCCTGGGACTGTTCATGCTTGGATTGTTCGCAGTTTATTCCTTCTGGATACGCAAGGCCAAGCGGGCACGGAAAAATCCCCCGCGGTTGCGCCGTACGACCGTCGATCCGCGGCTAGTCTGAACGCGCGCTTTTCGGAGCGGCCGCATCTCCGTGATCGCCGATGACCGGTTGTAGCCGGAAGAAGCGGTTCGCTCTCGCCGAACACAAGAAGGCCGCCGCCCTTACGGGCGACGGCCTTTTTGTTGGCTTAAATCCGAGGGATCAGGACTCGGTCAGATAATCCCCGGCGTCGGCATCCGTCCCGGTGCCCGACGGCGTTACCGCCGCCAGCGGGTCGGGGCCGCTTGCGCTGGCGTCCCTCGGCGATTGCGCCAGTTCGGCGGCATGTTCTTCGGCTGCGTTCTTCGGGGCGATCAGGGCTTCTTGCAGCTTGCGCTGCTGGGCCCTTAGCGACGCGTCGCGGCTGCTGGCCGCCACGCGCAGGCGGTTCATGCCGGCGCCGGTGCCCGCCGGGATGAGGCGGCCGACGATGAC
>JBBQTM010000022.1:0-23371 GCA_038234545.1 Sphingomonadales bacterium | reverse complement strand
TGCTTACTTCTTCTTGCCCGCGATCGGCTTGGCCTTGCCCTTGCGGGTGCGCGCATTGGTATGCGTGCGCTGGCCGCGGACCGGCAGGCCCTTGCGATGGCGAAGCCCGCGATAGCAGGCGAGATCCATCAGACGCTTGATATTCATCGACGTCTGGCGGCGAAGATCGCCTTCGACCGTATGGTCGGCGTCGATCGTCTCACGGATCTGGAGCACTTCCTGGTCGGTCAGGTCCTGGACCCGACGTTCCGGCGCAAGCTTCAGCTTTTCGGTGATTTCCACGGCCTTGGTGCGGCCAATTCCGTGAATGTAGGTTAGCGCGATCACGACGCGCTTGTTGGTGGGGATGTTGACCCCGGCAATACGTGCCATATGAAAATAATCTCCCTAGCTCCACAGGGTGGCGTGGCACGCGCACCCCATCTCAAAGCGACGATCCACGCTCCACCACCAACTTGCCCAAATGCAAAACCGACGCGCGCACGAATGCGCCGCCGGGTTACCGGTGGAACGGGATAGGAGCCAAATATGGATTCGGAGGCGGAGAGTCAAGCGTCTGGACTTGAAACTGATACGCGTTAAGCCAACCGCCAGCATGGACCGCCTGAGCTTAGACACGCCGATACCAGAACCCCTCCACGGCGCAATCGTCGCGTTGGGCAATTTCGACGGATTCCATCTTGGTCACCAGGCGGTAGTCGGGCGGGCGGTGCAGCGCGGCGCGCATGAGCGCAAGGCCGTGATCGTCGCGACCTTCGACCCGCATCCGGTGCGGCATTTCCGACCCGACACGCTGCCGTTCCGGCTGACCAGCCTGGACCAGCGCCAGCGGCTGTTCGCGGCGGCGGGGGCGGATGCGATGCTGGTGTTCGACTTCAATGCCGCGCTGGCTGCAACGACGGCGGAGGATTTTGTCACCGAGCTGCTGGTCAAGCGGATCGGCGCGAGCGGGGTGGTAACAGGGGAGGATTTCACCTTCGGGCACAAGCGCGGCGGCACTGCGGCGGTGCTGCGTGAGCTGGGCGCGGCGCACGGGATCGTCGCCGAGACGGTCGGGGCGATAGAATTGAACGGGGAGCTGATATCCTCGAGCCGGATCCGCACGGCGCTTGTCGCCGGCGACCCCGGCACCGCGACCCGCCTGCTGACCCGCCCGTTCGCGGTTCAAGGGGTGGTGGTGCACGGCGACAAGCGCGGGCGCGAGCTTGGCTGGCCGACCGCCAATGTCGAACTCGGCCCCTACCAGCGCCCGGCCTATGGCATCTATGCGGTGCGGGTGCGGCTGGATGACGGAAGCGAGTATGACGGCGTGGCGAACCTCGGAGTGCGGCCGATGTTCGATCCGCCCAAGGAATTGCTCGAGGCGGTATTGTTCGACTGGGATGGCGATCTCTACGGGCGGACCATCGAGGTCGCGCTTCACCACTATATACGGCCCGAGATGAAGTTCGACGGGCTGGACGCGCTGAAGGTGCAAATGGACAAGGATACGGCGGAGGCAAAGCGGGTGCTCTAGCTCCTCCCTGTCGGCTTCGACGGGGAGGTGGCGGCGTAGCTGACGGAGGGGTTCTTCGGCGTGGCGAGCAAGAACCCCTCCGTCACGCCTCCGGCGCGCCACCTCCCCACGCAAGCGCGTAGGGAGGAGCTTGTGGTTTGCATCTTGCCCGCACCCCGCTAGAGCGCCGCCATATGTCAGACGCGCCCGAAAAACCCGATTACAGATCCACCGTCTTCCTGCCGAAGACCGACTTTCCGATGAAGGCCGGCCTGCCGCAGAAGGAGCCGGTGATCCTCGCCAAATGGCAGGCGGCGGACATGGAGAAGCAGATCCGCGCCGCGCGCGCGGGTCGCGAAAAATTCATCCTTCACGACGGCCCGCCCTACGCCAATGGCGACATCCACATCGGCCATGCGCTCAACCATATCCTCAAGGACATGGTGGTGCGGACGCAGACGTTGCTCGGGAAAGATGCTCCGTACGTTCCCGGCTGGGACTGCCACGGGCTGCCGATCGAGTGGAAGATCGAGGAGCAATATCGCAAGAAGAAGCTCGACAAGGACCAGGTGCCGATCAAGGAATTCCGCGCCGAATGCCGGGCCTATGCCCAGCATTGGGTCGACACCCAGCGCGAGCAGATCAAGCGGCTCGGCATCGGCGGCAATTGGGACAAGCCGTATCTCACCATGAACCCGGTGGCCGAAGGCACGATCGTGTCCGAGCTGCTGAAGTTTGCCGAGAGCGGCCAATTATATCGCGGCGCCAAGCCGGTGATGTGGTCGCCGGTCGAAAAGACCGCGCTGGCCGAAGCCGAGATCGAATATGAGGACATCACGAGCACGCAGATCGATGTCGCGTTCGAGATCATCGAAAGCCCGATCCCCGAACTGGTGGGCGCGCATGCGGTAATCTGGACGACGACCCCGTGGACGATCCCGGTCAATCAGGCGATCGCTTACGGGCCGGATGTTGAATACGTCCTGCTGAAAGATGGCTCCAGCACCCGCAATTATTTGGTGGCAAGGGATCTGGCTAATTCTTTTCAGGAGCGAGGTGGCACAAACACGGTTGGCACCTACGTTTGGCATGAAAGCGAATGGCCGACGTTTAAAGGCTCCGACCTCGCCGGCACCATCGCCCGCCACCCGATGCACCATCTCGGCGGCTTTTTCGCCAGGCCCCGACCGTTCCTGCCCGGCGATTTCGTCACCACCGACACCGGCACCGGCCTGGTCCACATGTCCCCCGATCACGGCGAGGACGATTTCGAGCTGTGCAAGGCAAACGGCATCGACCCGGTGTTCGCGGTCGAGGGGGATGGCAAATATCGCGAGGATTGGGCCTGGCTCGGCGGTCAGGGCAGCGTCATCAACGCCAAGTTCAACGCACCCGACGGCCCGATCTGCGAGGATTTGCGCGCATCCGGGGGACTGCTCGCGGCGAGCGCCGACTATAAGCACAGCTATCCCCACAGCTGGCGCTCGAAAGCCAAGGTCATCTACCGCTGCACCCCGCAATGGTTCATCGCGATGGATACGCCGTTAAACGCAGAGCATTGCGAAACTTTCGCTGAAAAGCGCTGGGACAATGAGGGTGGCGCGCTCGCCGGACCGGGTCCGAGCCTGCGCCAGCTCGCGCTTCGGGCAATCGAGGATACACGCTTCGTCCCCGAGAAAGGCCGCAATCGCCTTCATTCGATGGTCGCCGACCGGCCCGATTGGGTGATCAGCCGCCAGCGCGCGTGGGGCGTGCCGATCGCCTTGTTCGTCAAGCGCGGGACCAACCAGCCGTTGGTCGACCCCGCCGTCAACGCGCGCATTGTCGCCGCGATCAAGGCCGGCGGAGTCGACGCGTGGGAGGAAGCCAGCGCGCAGGACTATCTCGGCAGCGACTACGATCTCGCCGACTATGAGATGGTCACCGACATTCTCGACGTCTGGTTCGACAGCGGCTGCACCCACGTCTTCACGCTGGAAAGCGACACCTGGCCCGACACGCGCTGGCCCGCCGACCTGTATCTCGAAGGCAGCGACCAGCATCGCGGCTGGTTCCAGTCGAGCCTGCTTGAAAGCTGCGGTACTCGCGGCCGCGCGCCCTATAATGCGGTGCTGACCCATGGCTTCACGATGGACGCCAAGGGCCTGAAAATGTCCAAGAGCGTCGGCAACACCATCAACCCGCTCGACCTGATGCGCGATTATGGCGCGGACATCTTGCGGCTGTGGGCATTGAGCGTCGACTTCACCGAGGATCACCGCATCGGCAAGGAGATCCTCGCCGGGGTCGCCGACCAGTATCGCAAGCTGCGCAACACCTTCCGCTACCTGCTCGGCGCGCTCGAAGGGTTTTCGGACGCGGAGCGGGTCGCGCCGGAGGCGATGCCTGAGCTCGAGCGCTACATGCTGTCGCTGCTTGCGGGGCTCGATGCGCGGCTCAGGACCGCGACCGATGCCTTCGACTTCAACGATTACGTCCGCGCGCTGGGCGATTTCTGCAACGAGGATCTGTCGGCCTTCTACTTCGATATTCGAAAAGACAGCCTGTATTGCGACGCGGCGGACGATCCCAAACGGATGGCCTATCGCACCGTGCTCGACACCTTGTTCCAGGCGCTGGTGCGCTGGGCCGCGCCGGTACTGGTGTTCACCGCCGAGGAAGTGTGGGGCACGCGTTATCCCGACTCGGGGTCGGTGCATCTGCTGGAGTGGCCGGAGGTTCCGGCGGGGATCAGTTCGAGCGCGGACTGGGCCGCCTTGCGCGCGCTTCGCACCACCGTCACCGAAGCGATCGAACCGCTGCGCCGCGAAAAAGTGGTCGGGTCGAGCCTGCAGGTCGAAGTCGGCCTGCCCGAGGCTGGCCTGTCATCCGATCTCGCCGAACTGTTCATCACCGGGCCAGTCGGTCCAGCCGATACGCTAACTGTGCGCAAATCCGAGTTGAACAAGTGCGGCCGCTGCTGGCGACACTTGCCGGAGGTGATCGTGGACGGCGATCTGTGCGATCGGTGCGATGGAGTGGTGAATGGCTAATCTCCGCACCCCCTACCTGATCGCGCTCGGCATCTTCTTCGTCGACCAAGTGAGCAAGTTCGTCATGATCGGGCCGCTGGCGCTTCAGGCGCGGGGATCGATTGAGCTGCTTCCGATCTTCGACCTGACGTGGGTCGAGAATCGCGGGATCAGCCTTGGGCTGGGCCAGGCCAGCAATGATACGCAGCGCTGGCTACTGGTTGCGGTGACCGCAGGAATCGCTCTTGTCGTCGCCTGGTGGATCCGCCGCGAGCAACAAAAGGCCGATCGAATCGCGCTTGCGCTTGTGCTTGGCGGCGCGCTGGGCAATATCGTCGACAGGGTGCGGCTGGGGTTTGTGGTCGACTTCCTTGACCTGCATTTTGGTGAGTGGCGTCCCTTTTTAGTCTTTAATGTCGCCGACGCGGCGATTAGCATCGGCGTCGTCATTCTGCTGCTTCGTGCCTTGTTCGTACGGCCCGCGGCGCCCGAGGAGAATATCCATGCGTAAGCTTTTCCCCCTTCTGGTCATCGCCGCCGTCGCTCTTGGCGGCTGCAGCCTGTTTGGGCCCAAGACCAAGGCGCTCGACGAGTTTGCCGTGGCGCGCAATGCGCCGTTGGTGATTCCGCCCGATTACACGCTGACCCCGCCCGTTGCCGGCACCGTCAGCTCCACCGCCGAGGGCGCGCAGAGCCAGGCGGTCGAAGCCTTGTTTGGCGGCCCCGCCCCGCGCAGCCAGACCGAGCGCCAGGTGCTCGACAATGCCGGTCGCGATCGCGCCGCGGTCGGCGCGCGCTCGACCGCCGGCGACCCCGACACGCGGGTGGTGGACAAGGGCGCCGAGACGCAGGCGATCATCGCCGCGCCCGAGAGCAACAGTACCGAAGCCACCGCTCAGCCGCCGCAATAAGGAACGAAGCGCCCTATGGCATCCGAATCGCTCTCCGCCCGGCTCGCCGAACTGGAATCGATCCTTGACCGCGCCAAGCGCCGGTTCGAGGAGGGATTGCGGATCGTCGAGGAAGCGCATGTCACCTTCGGCGATTTGCAGCAGGCCTTGCTCGGTGCGCCCGGCGTCCTGTCCGCCGAGGAAAGCGACGAGGCCGCCTCGCGCCTGCTCTCCAGTCTCAAGGCAAGTGGTGCCGACATGCCCGCGACCCTGTGCGGCGGGCGGCTCGCGGTCGATCCGATGCAGCGGCTGATCCGGATCGACGGCCACCCGATCGGGATCACCGAGATGGAATATCGGGTGCTCGAACTGCTCGCCTTCGCGCGCAACAATGTGGTCACCCGGACGATGCTGCTCAAACATCTCTACCGCCGCGCCGACGACCAGCCGCAGCCCAAGATCATCGACGTATTCATCTCCAAATTGCGCAAGAAATTGCGCATGGCGTCGAACGGGGCGGAGTTCATCGAGACCATTCCGCAACGCGGCTGGATTTTGCGCGACATCGACGAGGACGGCAAGGCCGCATCCTGACGCGATTCAATCTTTGTTAAACATCGCGCGTTAAGCCCGCGCGATGATCCATTTCCTGCCCGAAGCCGAATCCTTGGCCGTCGCTCCGCCCGCCGATGCTTTGGCACGAGTCGCGGGGCTCGATCACGCGCTTGCCGCAGCCCAGATGCTTGGTGGTGGACAGCCGACCGCGGCGAGACATGACCTTGCCGCCACCTGGCCAACCGCGACCGAAGCGCAGCAGGCGTTATTCGATGCCATGTCGGCGCATGCCGTCGCCGGATCGGTGGCCGGGCTGGAGGCACTGGCGACCCTGCGCAATGCCGGGCTGGAGGCCAATCGCGCGGCGATCGATACGCTGACCGCGTCGATCAAGGACGAACTCGACCGGCTTGGGACGCTGCTTACGCTTTAACTGCGTTTTTTTAAGCGACCATGATTCACGCTTCGGGAAGACCCGAAACGATCAAGGTCGCGCCGGGCCCGTTTCCTTGGGCGTCGCGGGATCCGCACCCCATTCCGACCAGCTTCCGTCATAAAGTTTCTGCCCGCGCCCGCCGAGCCGGCGTGCGGCGAAGATCAGGCTGTTGGCGGTGACGCCCGAGCCACAGGTGGCAATGAACGGCCTGGCCGGATCGACCCCCGCGGCGTCGAACTCGGCGCGCAAGGCGGCGTCCGACTTCAGCGTGCCATCAGCGCGGTATAAGGCAGCATAAGTCAGGTTGCGCGATCCCGGAATGTGTCCCGGCGCGATCCCGGGGCGCGGGTCGGGTTCGCTACCCTCGAAACGGGGCTGGCCGCGAGCATCGACGACGGGAAGCTCGCGCTGGGTGGCGACGTGAACCTTATCGACCACGGCGCTGGGGGCCTCGACTGCATCGAACCGCACTTTGCGTGGCATGGCGGGGCCACTTTCGACCGGACGCCCCTCGCGCCGCCATTTCTGCAACCCGCCATCGAGGATCGCGACCCGCTCCGCGCCATAATGCCGCATCATGAACCAGCCGCGCGCGGCGGTGCGCAGCGGGCTGTTGTCAGAGACGATGATCCGGTCGTTGCGCCCGACTCCGAGCGCAACCATCGCCGCGCCGAACTCGGCGGCCGACGGCAGCATGTGCGGGGCAGCATGGTCGCGGTTGGCCACCGTGCCGATGTCGAGGAAGCGCGCGCCGGGGATGTGGGCGGATTCGAACTCGGCCGCCGGGTCGCGCTGGTCGGCGGGCATGAAGAAGCTGCAATCGACAATCGCGAGGTCGGCGGCGGCGAGATTGCGCGCGAGCCAGTCGGTGGTGACGAGATCGTCCATTGAGCCAATGCTATCGCTTCGGATAGAGGGTCACAATGGAAACCACGCATCTTGGCCAGGCCAGCGCCCTTCCCGCCTCCCCCGACGCGGCGGAGCTCGATTATGTCCCCAACCCGCGCGCAGGCGAGCTGTACCTCGTCCGCTTCGCCGCGCCTGAATTCACGTCGTTGTGCCCGGTGACCGGCCAGCCCGACTTCGCCCACCTGGTGATCGACTATGCGCCGGGCGCGACCATCGTCGAGTCGAAAAGTCTCAAACTGTTCCTCGGCAGTTTTCGCAACCATGCCGGGTTCCATGAGGATGTCACCGTCGGCATCGGCAAAAGGCTGTTCGACGAAATGTCACCCCAATGGCTGCGGATCGGTGGATACTGGTATCCGCGCGGCGGGATCCCGATCGACGTCTTTTGGCAATCGGGGGAACCGCCCAAGGGCTTGTGGCTCCCCGACCAGGGCGTCGCACCATATCGCGGCAGAGGCTAACGCGGCGCGGCCTGAGGCGGTGGCGCCCCGCCATCGGCAAAGTCGATCGGCGTGATCGCCTGGCGACGGGTGCGCGCGTAAAGCAAAGCGATCGAGGCCGAAAACAGCACGATCCCGAGTGGGACGGCCCAGGCGAATTCACCAAAAAGCGCTAGCACTTCGCCGCTGTTTTCCGATCCAGCGCTTTCGGCGGATGCGACGACGGCGGCAAAGGCCACACCCATCAGGCTTTCGCCAACGATCAGGCCGGTGGCCATCAACGTGCCGATGCGTTCGGCGAACGCCGGATTGGCCTGGCGCTCCGCCCAGCGATTGTAGAGCCAGCCGACCAGCGCGCCGATCGGCACCAGCAATGTCAGCTCCATCGGCAGATAGATGCCGAGTCCGACGGCGAGCGCCGGCAGGCTGTAGCGTACCGTATTGCGACGCAACAGTTCGTCCACGACGATCACCGCGGCACCGATGGCGACTCCCGTGCCGATCAGGCTCCAATCGAGACTGCCGCCCAGCACGCCCTGCGCGATCGTCGAGATCAGGGCGGCCTGCGGAGCGGCCAGCGCATTGGGTCCCGCACCCGGTGCGCCGACGAAACCGAAGGCGGTGTTGAGCAGGTCGAGGATCGGCGGAATGACCAGGGAGCCGAAGATCACCCCAAGAACCAGCGCGACCTGCTGTCGCCACGGGGTCGCGCCAACCAACTGGCCGGTCTTCAAATCCTGAAGGTTGTCGTTCGAGATGGTGGCGATACCGAAAATGATCGCGGTCACGAACAGCGCGAACGCGACCAGTGCCTGGGTCGCGCTTTCATCAACCGAGCCATAAAGGGCGGCGAGAATCAGCGAGATTCCCAGCACTGCGAGGATGCCGACGCCCGAAACGGGACTGTTCGACGCACCGATCAGGCCGGCCATGTAACCGGTGACCGAAGCGACGATCACACCAGCGCCGAGGATGTACATCATCGACAGGAAGATGGTGGTCGTCGGGTCGGCGGCAATCGGGCCGCTTTGCGCGAAACCGTAAAGCAACAGGCTGATCGGGATAATCGATGCCAGGATGGTCCCTGCTACTATGGAGATGGGCAGATCGCGCTCCGTCAGCTCCAATGCCTGGCCTGCGCCACGCGCCTTATTGGCGGCGAGTGCGGAGCGGATGCCGCTGATGATCGGTCCGACGATCTTGAGCAAGGTCCAGATGGCGGCGATGCCGATCACCCCGGCGCCGATAATCCGCGCCTTTTGCCGAAACGCGTTTGAGACGAGCGCCTCGAGGTCGCCGCCGGACGCCGCGATCAGCGCCGGATCGGCAGTCCAGGTCGGGACGATCCAGGCCCAGCTGATCAGCACGCCGACAATCATGGCGATCCCGACGGCCATGCCGACCAGATGGCCGACGCCGATCAGCGCCATCGACAGGTTACCGGAGACGGCGGTTGCACCGGGACCGACCCGAAAAGCGGTGCTGGCGCTTTCCGCCACCAGTTTCATCTTGGCGAAGATGAAGAATCCGGCCGACACGAGGCTGCTGATAAGGATCGCGCTGAGACCGCGCCGATTCTCTTCGGCCCCGCCAACCCCGGCGCCGACTTTCAGGACCTCCGCCGCAGCGACGCCCTCCGGATAAGGCAGGTCCGATCCGGTGACCAGGGCGCGCCGCAACGGCACCGAGTACATGACCCCCAGAATGCCACCGATGGCGATGATCGCAACGGACAGCCAATAGGGAAATCCGGTCCACCATCCGATCATGATCAGGCCGGGAAGAACGAAGATGATCGCCGACAATGTCCCCGCCGCCGAGGCGATGGTCTGGACGATGTTATTTTCCTGGATGGTCGCATTGTGGAAGAATTTGAGCACCGCCATCGAGATCACCGCAGCCGGGATCGAGGTGGCGAAAGTGATCCCCAGCTTGAGCCCGAGATAGACATTGGCGGCGGTGAACAGGACGGTCAGGATCGCGCCGATGACGATGCCGCGGAACGTCAGTTCCTTGAGCTGACCACTGGCGGAAGCGGGGGCGCCAGATTCTGAAGCGGGGGCCATCGTCAATTTCCCTTGTCGAGCTTTGTATTGCGATTGGGCGGGGTCGGAAGGCCGGTATCGCGGTTGAATCGAATGGTGATGTCGTAGCGCTTCAGGAGCAGCGAGTTGCCGTCAACGGCAAGCGGCTCGCGGGCGAAGGCGGCCTGGCGATAAGCGCCCTCCATTCTGGTGGAGGTCAAGTAGATGGTCTGACCCTCGCTGGTCCAGCTTCCTTCGGCAACTTCGGACACCGCGCCATAGTCCAGGGCGTAGGCGAACTTGCCGTCCGCCTCGAGATCGATCGCGGCGGCGACCTCGCGCTGGTTGGCGGAATAGAAGCCGCTCAACTCGGCGATGGCTTGGAGCAACAGTGCGAGCATCATATGGAATAGCCTGACTTCAGGAAGGTCGTTGCGAAGGCGCAATGAAGTGCGATGCCGCGCGGCATGGCGGATTCGTCGATGAACATCAATGGGTTATGGAGCGGAGCGCGGGCCAGCGGGTCGCCGTCGGAGGGGGCCACGCCGAGAAATGCCATGCAGCCCGGGACGCGTTCCAAAACATAGGAAAAGTCTTCGCCGCCCATGCTCGGCGTGGGGGCTTCGCGATAGGCATCGCCGGCCAGCTGGCGGATCAGGGCGACCGCGCGCGGATCGTTGATGGTGGCGGGATAGCCTTGCTCGATCTCGACTTCCGCGGTGCAGCCGTGGGCGAGCGCGACATGGGTGCAGATCCGCTCGAAGGCCGCGCGGCCCCGGGCGCGGCCGACCGGCGACAGCGTGCGCAACGTGCCGAGCAGGTCGACCGATCCGGGCAGGACATTGTGGGTCGTGCCGGCGTGGATGCTGGTGATCGACAGGACGATCGGATCGGTCGTGATCGGGGTGCGGCGCGCGACCTCGGTCTGCAGCGCGAGAATGATTTCGGCGGCGACTGGGACGGGGTCGAGTGCATCGTGCGGCATCGCCGCGTGGCCGCCCTTGCCGATGATTGTCGCGCGCAGTGTGTCGGTAGAAGCAAGCATGGCGCCGGCACGGCACGCGACCGTGCCACCAGGCAAATTGGGCCATATATGGAGCGCGAAGGCCGCGTCCGGCGCGGGATCGTCGAGCAGCCCCTCGGCGATCATCTCGCGCGCGCCGTGATGCCCCTCCTCCCCCGGCTGGAACATGAACAGGATGCGGCCGGCGAACGTCTCGCGGCGGGCGCCAAGCACGCGGGCGGCGCCGGCGAGCATCGCGGAATGGCTGTCGTGGCCGCAGGCGTGCATCGCACCGTCGGTCCGGCTGGCGAAATCGAGCCCGGTCGCCTCGCGGATCGGAAGCGCATCCATGTCGCCGCGCAGCAGCACGGTGCGGGAGGAGTCGCCCGGACCGGTCCCTTCAAGCAGCGCCACGAACCCGCTGGTCGTCATGCTATCCCGAGTATCAAGCGGCAGATCGGCCAGCGCGGCTTTCAACTTGTCGCGGGTGCGCGGGCAGTCAAGCCCGAGCTCCGGATCTGCATGGATCGAGCGGCGCAGCGCGACCGTCCGGTCCTGCTCGTCGAGCGCCGCATCGCTCCAGCCCCCGAGCAAGTCGAGACTCATTCGATATGAACCCCAGCGGGAACCGGGCTGGAATGGCGGCGGACCACCTGCCAGCCATCGTCGCCCTTGACCCACACGTCGGTCAGCAGAACGCGCTCGTCGATCGTGTGGCCCATGAAGCGCAACTTCCATTGCGCGTCGACGGTGGCAACGATCGTTCGGTCGAGCCGGAGCGAGTCGGTGACCCGCACGGCGAGGCTGGCGATGTCCATCTTCTGCAGCGCGCCGATCCAGTCATCCAGCCCGACCGCGACGGTGCCTGTCGAGCGGATGCCGACCAGCTTGAATTGCGGGTGAATCAGCTTGCGGAGCGCCGCTTCGTCCTTGGCGAACAAGGCATCGCGCCAT
Source organism: Sphingomonadales bacterium (assembly GCA_038234545.1). GTDB lineage: Bacteria > Pseudomonadota > Alphaproteobacteria > Sphingomonadales > Sphingomonadaceae > Sphingomicrobium. The sequence goes on along the minus strand of JBBQTM010000022.1, from coordinate 11,654 downwards.
TCGCGTTCCAGGTCGATAATGTCGTCGGACTCAGCGGCCACGCAACAGGCCCCCGAAGATCCCGCGCAGCAACTGGGTGCCGAGCTGGCGGCCGACCGACGAGGCGATCGAGCGGCCCGCGGACTGCATCATCTTGTCGGCCATCGACGGCTTGGCGGCCTCGCGGGCCGCGCGCGCCGCCTCGCGCTCGGCTTCTTTCTGACGGCGCTCGTCCTCGCGCATTTCCTGGTTGCGGACGCGGTCCTCGGCCAGCTTGGCGCGCGCGGCGTCCTTGGCGGCCACGGCATCGAGTTTGGCCTGCGCGGCGGCGGCCTTCTGGGCATCGCTCTCGGCCTTGACCGAGGCGGCAGCAGCGGCGGCTTCGTCGCCCTTGGCCTTCAATATCTCCTCGGCGCTGTCGCGATCGAGCAAAGTGTCATATTTGGCGCCGATCACGTCGGTCGAGATCATGATCGCCCGCTCCTGCGCGGTCAGCGGACCGATGCGCGAGGCGGCGGGCTTGATCAGGGTGCGCTGGACCGGCGACGGCGACCCGTCGGGCTGGAGCAGGGACACCAGGGCCTCGCCGATCTTGAGCTCGGTGATCGCGGCGGCGACGTCGATGTCGGGATTGGGGCGGAACGTGTCGGCGGCCGACTTGACCGCCGCCTGGTCGCGTGGGGTGAAGGCGTTGAGCTTGTGCTGGACGCGGTTGCCCAATTGGCCGGCTACCTTGTCGGGAATATCGATCGGGTTCTGGGTGATGAAATAGACGCCGACGCCCTTCGAGCGGATCAGGCGGACGACCTGCTCGACCTTTTCGAGCAGGGCCGGGGGCGCGTCCTCGAACAGCAAATGCGCTTCGTCGAAGAAGAAGGCGAGCTTGGGTTTGTCGAGATCGCCGACCTCGGGAAGCAGCTCGAACAATTCGCTCAGCAGCCACAGCAGGAAGGTCGAGTAGAGCCGCGGGGAGGCCATCAGCCGGTCGGCGGCGAGGATGTTGACGATGCCGTGGCCATTTTCGTCGAGCTTGAGGAAATCCTCGAGATCGAGCGCCGGCTCGCCGAAGAAATGGTCGCCGCCCTGCGCCCTAAGCTGGAGCAGGCTGCGCTGGATCGCGCCGACCGAGGGCTTCGACACATTGCCATATTCGAGCGTCAGTTCGTCGGCGCGCTCGCCGCAATGGACCATCATCGCCTGCAGATCATCGAGGTCGAGCAGCATCAGCCCTTCCTTGTCGGCGACGTGGAAAGCGATGTTGTTCACCCCTTCCTGGACCTCGTTGAGGTTGAGCAGGCGGGCCAGCAGCAGCGGTCCCATCTCACTAACCGTGGTGCGGATCGGGTGGCCTTGGCTCCCGAACAAATCCCAGAATTGCACCGGCGAGGCGCGATAGGCCCAGTCGGTCATGCCGATGTCGGCGGCGCGGGCCTTGAAGATTTCATGCGTTTTGGACGTCGCGTCGCCCGGCATGGCGAGACCGGCGAGGTCGCCCTTCACATCGGCGACGAAGGTCGGGACGCCGACCTTCGACAGCCCTTCGACGATGCCCTGCAGCGTGACGGTCTTGCCGGTGCCGGTGGCCCCCGCGATCAGCCCGTGACGGTTGGCGCGTTTCAATTCCAGCGCCTGCGGGTTGGCCCCGCCGCTGCCGGCACCGATGTAAAGATTGGTTGGCTGGTCGCCCATGTATCGGTCCCTCGTCCGGCTAGGCACCTAGCCTAGTCCGGATGAGCGAGCGCGGGCAAGCAGTTAGGCCTAATCCTTTAGTTGGCGCCGATGTCGATCCCGACGAACGCTTCCGGAACGGTGCCGCTCTTGACCAGCAGCAGGACGCTTCGGCGATTGGCGCGGCGCGCGGCGACGACCGCAGCCGCGACCTCCGCCGGCGAGGACACCGCCACCTGGTTGACCGAAAGGATGATGAAGCCGGGACGAATGCCCTTTTCCGCCGCATCGCTGGCCGGATCGACCGCCGTGATGGCGACTCCGCGCGCGCCCGGCGGCAGATTGGATCGCCGGGCGAGTTCGGGCGTGATCGCGCCGAGGGTGAGGCCCATCGACTGCACGCCGGCCGCCGGCGGTGCGACGACGCCATCGGTGGCACCATCGCCGGTCCCGCCGACCTGCGCCGCCAATTGCTCCTCGGTCGGACGTTGGCCAACCACCACGGTGACCGCCTGACGGCGACCGCCGCGGATGATGTCGACCGGCACGCGCGAGCCGACGGTGGTGTTGGCGATCAGGAAGGACACGGTTTCGTCCGGGGTCACGTCCTGCCCGTTGACGCGCAGGATGACATCGCCCTGCTGAAGCCCGGCGCGAGCCGCGGCCTGGCCCGGGACGACCGAGCGGACCAGCTCGCCCATGTCCTTGGGCAGGCCGAGGGACGCGGCGATATTCTCGTCGAGCGGCTGCAGGCTGACGCCGAGATAGCCGCGCTGCGGACGCTGGCCGCGGCGCAGCGAATCGATCACCGGCTTTGCCAGTTCCGCCGGGATGGCGAGGCCGATGCCGACATTGGCGCCGGTCGGCGAGATGAGCGCCGAATTGATCCCAATGACATTGCCGTTGAGATCGAACATCGGACCGCCGGAGTTGCCCATGTTGATGCTGGCATCGGTCTGGATGTAGCGATCGTAGGCGCCGACCCCGGTGATCCCGCGATGCAGCGCCGAGACGATGCCGGCGGTGACGGTGCCGCCCAGGCCATAGGGATTGCCGATCGCAAGCACCCAGTCCCCGACCCGCACACCCTGCGAATCACCGAAATTGACGAACGGCAAACCGGTTGCGTCGATCTTGAGCAAGGCGAGATCCGACGCACTGTCGCGGCCGACGATCCGCGCGGTATATTCCTTGCGGTTGGTCAGGATAACGGTGACGCTGTCGACCGTGCCGGTGCCGCTGGCGCTCTGGATCAGGTGGTTGTTGGTAACGACATAGCCGTCCGCCGAAATGATGAACCCCGAGCCGAGCGATCCGGCTTCGCGGGTACGCGGGGTGGGCGCACCCGGAGCGCCTTGGCCGCCCGGACCTTCCGGACCGGCCTGCGGGCCTTGCTGATTGCCGAAGCGGCGAAAGAATTCCTCGAACGGGTCGGCCTGGGCGCGAACCGGTACGCGCTGCTTGGTCGAGATGTTGACCACTGCCGGCTGCAGCCGGGCGGCGAGATCGGCGAACGATCCCGGCGCGCCGCGCGGGGCCAGCGACGCCGGTGCATTTTGCGCCACCTGCGCGCCCGCCTGCCCCGTGGCGAGTGAAAAAGCGGTCCCTCCAAGCAACAAGGCGGTGGCTACTCCATAGGCGTAACGCACGGGACTCTTCTCCTTCGAAACCATAAAATTCTCGCTCGCTTGCTGACGTTGATGGGACGACGGTAGGTCGAGCGCATGAACGCGATTTGAACAATAAGGTGCCTTAGCGTCCAGCGAATTCCTTCAGATACTCACTGTTCGGTGACATGATGATGTTGGTCGACGATGATTTGCTGGTGCCGTTATCGATGAATGTCCGCTGGTAGGACTGCATCGCGCGGTAGAAATCGTAAAACGCCGGATCCTTGCCGAAGCTTGCGGCATAGATTTTCGCGGCTTCGGCATCGGCCGAGGCACGAATGATCTGCGCGGTCTTGTTGCCTTCGGCGCGGATCGACTGCGCTTCCTGCTGACGAGCGCTGCGCATCCGGGCAAAAGCGGAATCGAGCGGAGTGCCGTCGGGAAGATCGGCCTTCTTGATCCGGACATCGACCACCACCACGCCATATTGGCGGGCGATGCGGTTCATGCCGGTGCGGATATTTTCCATCGCGCCCTCACGCTCGGGGCTGAGCATCGAGGCGAATGGGCGCTTGCCGAGCTCGTTGCGGAGCTGCGAACCGAGGATCGGCTTCAAGGCTTCCTCGACCCTTTCCTCGGATCGGGCGGCGATGAACATGCGCAGCGGATCCACCACGCGGTACCGGGCGAAGGCATCGACTTCGAGCCGGCGCTGGTCGATCGACAGCACCTGCTGCCGGTCCATGTCGAGATCGCGGACGCGCTTGTCGATCCACACGATCGATTCGGCGAACGGGATCTTGGCATTGAGCCCGGCACCGACCTCGCCGAAGCGTTCGCCATTTTCAAAGCGATTGACGATCCGCACCGGCTTGCCGAAGCGGATCACGACCCCCTGGCTGGTCTCCGGGACGATCGTGACGCTGCCCAGCAACGCGACCAACAGGATTGCGCCGATGACCGCGATCAGCACCGGATGCTGGCGAATGGAGGCGATCATTGAGCGGGCGTCCTTTCGGTGGTGGTGCTGCGCTGAACCTGCGGCAAAGGCAGATACGGAGTCACCCCGTTCGGGGTTTCAATGATCGTCTTGTCCACGCCGTTCAGCACCCGCTCCATCGTCTCGTAATAAAGGCGACGCTTGGTCACTTCGGGCGACAATTCATACTGGATATAGACCTTGTCGAACGCGGTCGCCTCACCCTGCGCGAGCTGGCGCAGCTGGAGCGCATAGGCATTGGCCTTGTTGCGCGCGCTCTCCGCATCCTGCTGGGCGGCGGTGACGTCCTTGAAGGCGTCGTTGACCGCTCCCGGGGGATCGGCTTGCTTGATCGCGATGCCGCGGATCGACACACCCGACTGGTAGCGATCGAGCGTGCTTTGCATTTCTTCCTGGACGCGGGCCTCGATTTCGCCACGGCGGTTGCCGATCGCATCTTGCAGGCTGACCTGGGCAACAACCTGGCGCATCGAGCTTTCCGCGACCTGTCGGATGGTGTCCTCGGGCGTGCGCAGCTCGAACAGATATTGCTCGGGATCCTTGATGCTCCAGCGCACCTGATAGGCGATATCGATGATATTCTGGTCGCCGGTCAGCATCAGCGTCTCTTCCGCCGCCGAGCCAAGCTCGATGTCACGGATCTGGGCGGTGTTGACCTTCTGCACTCGAGCGATCGGGGCCGGTAGCGTGAAGGTGATGCCCGGCTCGAGGGTCGCGTTGTAGCGGCCGAACAGGGTCACGACGCCGCGTTCCTCCGGACCGATGCGGTGCATGGTGGTGAGCAGCATGCCGATGGCGAGCACGGCGAGCGCGATCCACAGCAATTTCATTCCGCTGGGTCGACCGATACCGCTGCCACCGCCGCCGCCGTCGAAGCCGCCGCCGAAGCGTCGCCGGTTGCGCTCGATGAACGCATCGAGGCCGGCTGCGCCGAAATTACTGTCGCCGCCGCGCGGGGTGGGGCGTTCATTGCCCCACGGCCCGGGGATCGGGCCTGTGGGCTCGTCACCACCGCCGCTGCCATTGCCGGCATCCGACTTCGGTCCCCACGGACCCTTGCTGTCATTGAACAGGCGCGACCCAAGCGTGCCCAACCCCGATAAAATGCTCATGCCCCCACTATAGGAAGCCGCGCAGGGGAAAAACAGGGGGTCGCTTGCCGATTGACCGGGCAACGGCCTAAGCGGCGCCAATGATCGAGCACCTTACCAACCATCCGGACGCGCTGCGCATCCGTTCGTCGAAAATCGAAGAAGGGGTCGCGACCCTGATCGTCGACGGCAGCGGGATGCGCAACGACGAGCGCAAGGCGATGGAAGAGCGGCTGCGCACGGCGTTGCCCGGGCTGGAGGTGCGGATTGCGACGACCGCGGCGCGAAAGGGCGCCGCGCCGCTGATCGCCATCGGATCGGGCAAGGGCGGGGTCGGCAAATCGACCGTCGCCGCCAACCTCGCGGTCGCGCTGCAGCGGATGGGCAAACGGGTCGGGATGGTCGACGCCGATATTTACGGGCCCTCTCAGCCTACCTTGCTTGGCGCGATGCAACGGCCCGAGGCGGTCGACAAGCAACTCATTCCCGTCACGACCCCAAGCGGGGTGAAGCTCCTTTCCGTCGGGCAATTGGTGCCGGCGGGGCAAGCGCTGGCGTGGCGCGGACCGATGGCGGCCGGCGCGCTGGCGCAATTGACCGACGGCAACTGGGGCGATGTCGATTTGATCCTGGTCGATCTGCCGCCCGGCACCGGCGACGTGCAATTGTCGCTGGTGCAAAAGGCGAAACCGGTCGGCGCGGTGATCGTGTCGACCCCGCAGGACCTGGCGTTGATCGATGCCACCCGCGCGATCGACCTGTTCGCGCGGACCGATGTGCCGGTGCTCGGGATCATCGAGAATATGGCGGGATACGCCTGTCCGCATTGCGGGCAAGAAAGCGATCCGTTCGGAAGCGGCGGGGCGGAGGCATCTGCCAAGGCGCTCGACATTCCCTTCCTCGGACGATTGCCGCTGTCGGCGAGCCTGCGTGCGGCGAGCGATGCGGGGACGCCGCCGGCTGGCGAAGATGGCGCGGCGGGCGATGCGTTCGCGGGTCTGGCGCGGGCATTGCTCGACCACCTGGAGAAAAAGCCCGCCTGAAGCATTGGTCGGCGAGAAGGAGAATTTCATGCCGCTGACCCGTGACGAGGATATTGCCGAACTGCTGCGGAACGCGCGGACCATCGCGATGATCGGCGCCTCCGACCGTCCCGATCGCGCCAGCCACGGGGTGATGAAATTCCTCCAGGACCAGGGCTATCGCGTCTATCCGGTCAATCCGCGAATCACCGGCGAGCATGTCCACGGCGAATTCGTGTGGCGCGAATTGTGCCAGATCGGCGAGCAGATCGACATCGTCGACATCTTCCGCAACTCGGCCGACGCCGGGGCGGCGGTGGACGAAGCGATCGCGGCCGGCGCGGGCGCAGTGTGGATGCAATTGGGCGTGATCGACGAGGAAGCGGCGGCGCGGGCCGAGGCGGCGGGGCTCAAGGTGGTGATGGATCATTGCCCCAAGATCGAGATTGCTCGGCTCCGAATTCCTCCCCGGAACGGGGAGGGGGACCAAGTGTAACTTGGTGGAGGGGCACGGCGAGGCTGACGTGCCCCTCCACCAGCTTCGCTGGTCCCCCTCCCCGTTCCGGGGAGGATCAGGCGCTTGCCACCGTCATTTCGGGCACCAGCAAGGTCGGGCTGTCGATTCCTCTCCGGAAGAGCAAATCACTTCCCGGCTCCAAACTCACGAACATCTCGATCAAATTCGATGCGACGGTGATTTCCGCGACCGGACCGACCACTTCGCCTCCCTCGATCAGAAACCCCGCAGCGCCGCGGCTATAGTCGCCGGTCACGCCGTTGACCCCCTGCCCGATCAATTCGGTCACCAAGATGCAGCGCGGGAAGCGCCTCCGCAAATCGTCCGCGCTCGCCTCCCCCGCCGCCATGTACAGATTGGACGGCCCCGCGCCGGGCGATCCGCCGACGCCGCGAATGGCGTGGCCGGTGGGGGGAATGCCGAGCTGGCGGGCGGAGGCGCTTTCGGCGAGCCAGGTCTTGAGCACGCCATCCTCGACCAACGCCATCGGGCGGACCGGCAGCCCCTCGCCGTCGAACGCGCGGCTGCGAAGCCCGCGCTGGCGGGTGGGATCGTCGTGGATCGACACGCCGGGGGCGAAAATTTGTTGACCGAGCTTGTCCATCAGGAAGCTCGACTTGCGCGCCACCGAGCTGCCGCTGATCGCGCTGATGAAATGGCCGAGTAACGTCGTGGCGACGCGCGGGTCGAACAGCACCGGCATCTTGCCGGCGGCGACCTTCACCGGATTGAGACGAGCGACGGCGCGTTCCCCGGCGCGCTGCCCGATTGCGGCGGCATCTTCCAAATCGGCGACGAATCGCGCGCTGTGCCAGGCATAGTCGCGCTCCATGCCGGAGCCGGTACCCGCGATCACGCTGGCTGAGCAGCTGTGGCCGGTAGCGCGATAAGCGCCGGAGAAGCCGCTCGAGATGGCGAGCGCGACGGTCGATCCCGACGCCGAGGCGCCCGCGCCGCTCGAATTGGTGACGCCTTCTACGGCGAGTGCGGCACCCTCCGCCTCCAACGCGCGAGCTTTCAGCGCCGCCGGATCGGGTTCGACCGGATCCCAGCTGTCGAGGTCGGCGAATGGCGGCTTGGCGAGCAAGTCGTCGGGGGCGAGACCGGCATATTCATCCTCGGGCGCTTCGGCGGCCATCGCCAGCGCACGCTCGACGAGAATTGCGAGCGCGTCGGGCGACAAGTCGGACGAGGAGGCGCTGGCGGAGCGAGTGCCGAGGAATACGCGCAGGCCGAGGCCTTCGCTTTCCGAGCGATGGACGTCCTCCAGCTCGCCCATGCGCACCTGCACTCCGCTCGATAATTCGCCAAGATAAAGCGCGTCGGCGCCATCGGCCCCGGCGCGGACGGCCTGTTCAACCAGTTGTTCGGCTTTGATCCGGGCTTGTTCGACGCTCAACATGGTGGCGCGTTTAGAAGGGCAAGTGCCTCAGGCTCAACCCCACGACCAACATGGCCGCAAAGATAAGTGCGCCGCACCATCGGTTGGAGCGGAACAGGGCAAGGGCCGCCTCCCCATCCGCGAGATTGGCGCGCCACGCTTGGTTGGCAAGGTGGATAGCGGCAGGGAGCAGCGTAATGAGCGCCAACCAGTGGGGAAACATCGTCCAGATCGCGCCGCCCCAGCCGAGCAGTGCAAGTGCGTAGGAGAGCGCGACCCCGAGCCGGACATTGCCGCCCATCCGCCGCGCCGAGGATCGCACCCCGACCAGTGCATCGTCCTCGATATCTTGGATGGCGTAGAGCGTGTCGTAACCGATTACCCACGCCACACTTCCCGCCCAAAGCAGGAATGCGGTCAAATCAAGGGCGCCGACCGTCGCCCGACTGACCAAGGCACCCCAGCTAAACACCAGCCCGAGCCACGCTTGTGGCCACCAAGTGATGCGCTTCATGAAAGGATAGGCCGCAACCAGCGCCAAGCTGGCGATGGCAACGAGTTGGGCGTCGCGTGGCAGGTCGAGCAGGACCACCAGGCCGACGAGGCACAGTCCGATCGTCAGCGTCCAAGCGGTCCTCAGGGAGACGCGTCCGCTGGCGAGTGGGCGGAGCCGGGTGCGTTCGACCTGGCGGTCGAGATCGCGATCGACGATGTCATTATAGACGCACCCTGCCGACCGCATTACGAAGGCGCCGATCACAAAGGCGGCGTACAGCCCGACCGACCGCGTCCCCGACAAGGCCAACCCCCAGGCGCACGGCCAGAACAACAGCCACGTCCCAATTGGCCGGTCGATCCGCATCAGGCTGGCGTAAGGTCGGAGCACGGCGGGGAGCCCTCCGATGAGCCCGCGCCGCTCGCTGTCGGGGACGGTTTCGGATGCGCTCACTTGCGCCCCAGTCTCCGCCCGACAGCCGCGCGCCCCCTCGCCCAGCTTTGCGCGAGGCCGCGCTTGGCGATCGGGTCGAGCATTGCGTCGGGGCTTTCGGGGTCGAGCAATTCGTTCGACGCGATGAATTCCTCCGCCTCGTCGAGCTTTTCCATCTCGAGCAGGTCGAGCGACTTGCCCGACCCTTTCAGCGCCTCGATCGCATCGACCATCGAGCCCTGCTTCTTCTCCGCTGCGGCATAAGCCTCGACCGTGCAATCGAGATGCTCGGCCAGCAGGCGGTGGCGCAAGGCGGTCATCACGGCGGGCGTGTCCTTGTTGGCGGCGAGCGCGGCGTCGATGATCACATCGCATTCGCTGTCGAGGCCCTGGCTGCGGTTGTTGAGGTTGGATGAACCGACGCGCAATAACCGATCGTCGACGATCGACACTTTGGCGTGGACGTAAATATCGTCGCGCTTCTTAGTCACCGGGACATAGATGCGGAAGCGGTTGCCGCCATCCTTTTCGCCGATCGCTCGCATCAGCTTGAGCCGAGCGCCGTCCATCGCCTTCTGCTCAAGCCAGCCGTCGGCGCAGCGCGGCATGACCATGACGATCTCGGGCGGTTCCTTTTCCGCCATGCGCGCGGCGATCGCGGCGGCGATCTTCCCGCTCGTGAAATATTGATTCTCGAAATAGATGAAGCGTTGCGCGGCGCAGATCATGTCAATGTAGAGCGTCTCGATCTCGCGCACCTCGGGCAGTTCGTCATAGGCGGCGCGGGTGCGGGCGATGGCGATATCGACGTCGCGGAACATCACCGGCAAATCCCTGGGCCAGTCGTCCTTGCACTTTTCGATCGGGTCGAGCTTGGCCTTGGTCGCGGTCGACCAGCGCTCGCGACCCAGTTCGGCAAGCTCATTCGCGATGGCCCCGCGCATCATCATCGTGGCATCGTGCCACGGCATGTATGGCTTGCCGTCGGGACCGGTGCGGCGCGGGTCGTCGTCCTTATGGTCGGACGTGTCCCATCGATGGTTGCTGATATCGATTCCGCCGCACGCCGCGAGGCTTTCGTCGATCACCACGATCTTCTGGTGATGGCTGCAGCCCGGCGGATGCGAGCTGTCGAAGCGGAAGTCGATCGCCTTGGTCCGCCACCAGCGGTAGAGCCAGACCACCGCCTGCGGTCGGGTGAATTGCTTGAGCGCGCCGAAATTCCATTTCAGGATGTCGATTTCGCGGTCGGGCTTTTCCTTGGCCAGATTGAGGAAGAAGCGGCCGAGCGTCTCGCCCTGGCCATTCTCGTCGGGATCGAGCGCGATGCGGGTGTCGAAATCCCAGCCGACGATGAAGATCCGCTTCTGGGCCGCGACCATCGCGCCGCGGATGATGCGGTAATAATCGGCCGCATCGACGATCACGCTGGCCTCGGTGGCGCGGGCGATCCGCCAGCAATTATGGCCCAAAGCGACGATCGGTTTGAGTTTATCCTTCGCCACGCTGCCCCCGATTTCGACTTGCTGCACTGCCCAATGCGGCAAAGCCCGCAAAGGGTCCAGCTAGGCGACGGCCTCGGCCAGCAACTGATAGGAGCGAAGTCGGGCACCGTGGTCGAAGATCTGGCTGGTGACCATAAGCTCGTCGGCGCCGGTACGCGCGATGAACGCCTCGGTCGCGGCGCGGACCGTGGCCGGACTACCGATTGCTGCGCTGGACAGGATGGAGCGGAGCATGGCCCGAAATTCCAGCGGCAGGCTGTCGGCATAACCGGCGAGCGGCGGCTTCAGTTTGCCCGGATTGCCCGAGCGAAGCGCCACGAATGCCTGCATCAGCGACGTAGCGAGCAACTCGCCCTCCTCGTCGCTATCGGCGGCGAAGACATTGAAGCCGAGCATGACATAAGGCGCGGCGAGCTGCGCCGACGGTTTGAAGCGCTCGCGATAGAGGGCGATTGCCTCCATCATCTGCTGCGGCGCGAAATGCGAGGCGAAGGCGTAAGGCAGGCCGAGTTCGGCGGCGAGTTCGGCGCCGAAGGTGCTCGACCCCAAAATCCACAACGGCACATCGAGCCCCTCGCCGGGGACCGCGATCACCCTTTGGCCGGGCTCGGACGCGCGGAAATAGGACTGCAGTTCGACCACGTCGCGCGGGAATTGGCCGACGTCGGCCGAGAGGTTGCGGCGCATGGCGTATGCGGCGGCCTGATCGGTTCCAGGCGCGCGGCCGAGCCCGAGGTCGATCCGCCCGGGGAATAAGGCGGCGAGCGTTCCGAACTGTTCGGCGACCTGGAGCGGGCTGTGGTTGGGCAGCATGATCCCGCCCGCGCCGACCCGGATCGTGTCGGTCCCGCCCGCGACAAAGGCCAGCGCCACCGCCGTCGCCGCGCTGGCGATCCCCGGCATCGAATGATGCTCGGCCATCCAGAAGCGGCGATAGCCGAGCCGCTCGGCGT
>JBBQTM010000021.1:0-24040 GCA_038234545.1 Sphingomonadales bacterium | reverse complement strand
AGCGACGAAGGCCGCCGGGATGGAATATCGCCATGTGCCGATCGTTCGCGGCATGGGTCCGGCCGATGTCGAGGCGATGCGCGAGGCGATCGGTGCGGTCGGTGACGGCAAGATGGTGGCGTTCTGCCGATCGGGCAATCGTTCGGCCTTGGCCTGGGCGGTGGCGCGAAGCGAAGATGGCGTGCCGCGCGAGGAACTTGACCGCTGCGCCGATGGAGCGGGATTCAGCCTTGCGCCGGTGGCGCATCTGTTGAGGGACTGACGCCGTCTAGCGCCGCCAGCGCTTCGTCCCGATCTTCATCGAGCACCATCAGCCGTACATCGGCCGATAGCCCGTCAATATATCCCTGGGTTTCGGCATCGAACAGCACCGATTGAAGACCGTAACTCTCAAGAAAGGTTCGGGCGATCTCGCCGTCCATGCGGCTGCGATAACGGCGCAGTTCGATCAGGCTCACGCGGTCGCCGTGCCTCCCACCGTCAGCCCATCGATCAGCAAGGTCGGTTGCCCGACACCCGCCGGCACCGACTGGCCGCCCTTACCGCAAATGCCGACGCCTTCGTCGAGCGCGAGGTCGTTGCCGATCCCGGTGACCCGGGTGAGGACGCTCGGGCCGTCGCCGATCAGGGTTGCACCCTTGACCGGCTCGGCGATCTTGCCGCCACGGATGCGATAGGCCTCGGTACAGGAGAAGACGAACTTGCCCGATGTGATGTCGACCTGGCCGCCGCCGAAGCTCTTGGCGTAAATGCCGTCCTTGACGCGGGTGACGAGCTCGGCCGGATCGTCGCTGCCGCCAAGCATGAAGGTGTTGGTCATGCGCGGCATTGGCGCGTGGGCAAAGCTTTCGCGGCGGCCGTTGCCGGTCGGCTGCATGCCCATCAGCCGCGCGTTCAGGCGATCCTGGAGATAGCCTTTCAATATGCCATCCTCGATCAGCACCGTGCGACCGGTCGGGGTGCCCTCGTCGTCGATCGTCAGGCTGCCGCGCCGTCCCAGAATCGCGCCTTCGTCGATCACGGTGACGCCCGGTGCCGCGACGCGCTCCCCCATCCGGCCCGAAAAAGCCGAGGTGCCCTTGCGATTGAAATCGCCTTCCAACCCATGGCCGATCGCCTCGTGTAGCAGCACGCCGGGCCAGCCCGGACCGCACACCACCTGCATTTCGCCGGCCGGGGCGGGGACGCTTTCCAGATTGACCAGCGCCTGCGCCAGCGCGATGTCGATGCCGCGATTCCACGTCGCGGGCTCGAACAACCGGTCATAAAGATAGCGCCCCCCCGTGCCGAAGGTGCCGGTCTCGCGGCGGTCGCCGCTTTTGGCAACGATCGAGATGTTGAGCCGGACCAGCGGTCGGATGTCGCTGGCGATAAAGCCGTCGGCGCGGACGATGTCGATGACGCTCCAGCTGGCGGCGAGCGACACGCTGACCTGATCGACCCGCGGATCGCGAGCGCGGGCCGCGGCGTCAATCTCGGCGCACAGCCGGACCTTGTCGGCAAACGGGATGGCCGACAGCGGATCGTCGCCGCCATACATCGCCTGGTTGGTGCGCGGCGGCGGGGCCGAGGTTGCGCCCTTTGCGGGGTCGAGCAGGCGCAAGGTGGCGGCGGCGCGGTCGATCGCGGCAGCGCTGATTTCATTGGCGTGGGCAAAAGCGGTGGTTTCCCCAGTCACGCCGCGCAGCCCGAAGCCCGAGGCATTGTTGTAATCGGCGGTCTTCAGCCGGCCGTCGTCGAAGCCGAATGCCTCGCTCAGGCTATTTTGCAGATAGAGCTCGCCATCGTCGTGGCGGGTGAGATGCCTTGCGGCGAGACGCTTGGCGTCGTCTGGATCGAGCGTGCGATAGAGCAGATCGCGCGGCGAATTCATTGCGCGGTGTCGGCAGGACCGCCTTCGAGCACGAAGCGGCGGTCGCAATAACCGCAATCGACATAGCCGAGATCGGCATCGACATGGAGATAGACGCGCGGATGGCCGAGCGCGGCGGGGACGGCGCCCGAGCCGTCGCACGCGACGCGCAGAGATTGGGTGCGGATGGTTTCGGGGGGCGGCTGCATTCGACTCAGGTAGCGTCAGCCCCCCCAAGCTTCAACCGGTTCCGCGCCTAAAGGTAATCGGCGGTCACGTCATAGTCGGAAGTATAGACACCTTCCGGCTGGTCGGCGCCGACCAGGATGATTCCGCCGACCCCGAAGAAGAACGTGCGGTTGACCGGATGGATGGTGCGCACCGGCGGTCCGTCTAGGGTCAGCGCGAGCACAGTCAGCGTATCGCCGGCGACGCTGGTCAGTTGCGCGGGCGGGGTGACGGTGACGATCACTTGCTGGTTGGGCGATCCGGCGCCGCCGAAAAAAGCGCGCTGGCCGACGTCGCTCGGCACGGCGGTGATTCCGCCAGCGGTCGAGCGAGCGCCCGTGACGGCGTTGATGGCCACCGTCCCCGAGACCGGCGACGGGATCACCGACCCGAAGCTCAAGTCGTCGATCTTGGTCAGCTTGAGCGGGATCAGCAGCAACGCGCGGCCCGGAGGCGGCGTGGGCGAGGACACTGGTGCGGCGGCGACACTGGTCGTGCCGAGTGCGATGCCGGCGAGCGCCAGGAGCGTTTTGGATCTTATCGTCACGGGCTCAATATCCTTCGAAAATCGACTGCCAAGCGAATTGGTTGACGATCTTTTCGCAACAGCGAGTGACGGATGATTGAACGGCTATGGGCAATACTTCCTTTACCGTGAACGGCAAGAAAGCGGGCGGTCAGGGATATTGGATGGTGACGTCGAAGGTGCCGGTATAGACGCCTTCTAACTGGTTCGCGACCGGGCGCAAAGTGGCGCCGACCGCAAATTCGAACACCCCGGCCTGGGCTAATGCCCGCTTCGACTGCCCATCGAGCGTGAAGGCGTTGAGCTGGATCGTCTGCGTGCCCCCGATCCGGGTTAGCAGGATGGTGTTGTTCGGAATCTTGATATTGACCACCGCGGAGCTCGACGTGGCCCCGGCGAAGCGCGCCGCATGGGGCGTCCCACCGAGACGAATGACGCCGCCGGTGACCGACATGGTGTTGGTCACCGGGTCGATCACTGCGGTGCCAGCAGTGGTCACCCCGAGAGAACCGAAATCCATGTCCGCCAGCTTGGTCAGGGTGAGCGGACGCATCAACGCGGCCTGCGCGGCTGGCGGGGTGGGCGAGGCGATCGGCGCGGCCGAGCCCGGCGCTGCGAGCAGCGCGGCAAGGGTCGTCGTCCATAGGGGGAAACGCAGGGCACCAATCATGGTGACGGGGCTACAGGGTTAACATCAAGATAGGCTTTGCGGTTAAGGTTACCGACTGGTTTACCATGGCGGGTTTCGCCGAGGCGCGCGCGCCGCTATCGCTCCGACCATGTCCGAGCCCAATCCCGACCACGCCCCCGCCGTCCGCATCGAATCGCTGTCAAAGACTTATGCCGGCGGCAAGGTTGCGCTCGACGATGTCTCCTTCGACGTCCCGCGCGGGCAGATTTTCGGGTTGCTCGGCCCCAATGGCGCGGGCAAATCGACGATCATCAACATCTTGGCGGGGATGGTCACCAAGTCCAGCGGTACGGCCAATGTGTGGGGGTTCGACATCGACGCCCATCCGCGCAACGCCAAACGATCGATCGGGATCGTCCCGCAGGAGATATTGTTCGATCCCTTCTTCACCCCGCGTGAGGCGCTGGAGCTGCAGGCCGGGCTGTACAATGTGCCCAAGGCCAAGCGCATCACCGACCAGTTACTCGCCGCGGTCCGGCTGACCGACAAGGCCGATGCTTATGCGCGCACCTTGTCAGGCGGCATGAAGCGGCGGCTGCTGGTAGCCAAGGCGATGGTCCATTCACCCCCGATCCTGGTGCTCGACGAGCCGACCGCGGGGGTCGACATCGAGCTTCGCCAGCAATTGTGGGACTATGTCCGGCAGTTGAACCGCGACGGCGTGACGGTGGTGCTGACCACGCATTATCTCGAGGAAGCCGAGCAATTGTGCGACCGGATTGCGATCATCAATCACGGCAAGTTGATCGCCAACGAACCGACCCGCGAGCTGATCGCCAAGGCGCAGGACAAGGCCGTGGTGGTTGAGATCGACCGCGATATCGACAAGGTCCCGGTGGCGCCAATCTTCGACCGGATCGAACTGATCGGTCCGCGGACAATCGAGATCACGTACCGCAAGGACCAGGTCAATGCCGGCGAAGTGCTCGCCGCGCTGGCCGCCGACGGGCTCGGGATCGTCGACGTCTCGACCCGCGACCCCGATCTAGAGGATGTGTTTTTGAGCCTGACCCGCGAGCCGGCCGAGTGAACCAGTTCGACGTGATCGTGATCGGATCGGGCGCGGCCGGGCTGACTGCGGCGCTCAACCTTGCCGCCACGAAAAAGGTGGCAGTGTTGGCCAAGGGCAAATTGGGCGGCGGGGCGACCGAATGGGCGCAGGGCGGGATCGCCGCGGTGCTCGAGGAAGGCGACAGTTTCGACGCGCATGTCGAGGACACGATGGTCGCCGGCGCGGGGCTCAACAACCGCGCCGTGGTCGAGCATGTCGTCGGCGGAGCACCAGCGGCGATCGCGCGGCTCGCCGAGCTTGGGGTGCCGTTCAATCTCGATGACGACGGGGATGGCTGGCACCTGACGCGCGAGGGCGGGCATTCGCATCGCCGCATCGTTCATGTCGCCGACGCCACCGGCTGGGCAATTGCCCAAGCGCTGGAAAGCGCCGCGCTGGCGCATCCTAACATCACCATATTGACCGACATGGTGGCGATCGACCTGGCCACCGGGCGCCATGCCGAAGAGTTCAGCACGTCGGGCGCGGTGCACGGGCTCTATGCCTATAACCGGGTGGACGGCGAGATCGAGACATTGACCGCGCGGGCGACGGTGCTGGCGACCGGCGGAGCAGGGCGCGCCTACCTCTATTCGACCGCGCCGCGCGGCGCGACAGGGGACGGGATCGCGATGGCGTGGCGCGCCGGATGCCGGATCAGCAACATGGAATTCATGCAATTCCACCCGACCTGCCTGTACAATCTGGAGGTCAAGAATTTCCTGATCACCGAGGCGGTGCGCGGCGAAGGGGGAATCCTGAAACATCCCGAGACCGGTCACCGCTTCATGCCCGATTATGACGAGCGGGCCGAGCTTGCCCCGCGCGATATCGTGGCGCGGGCGATCGACGGCGAAATCAAGCGCGATGGGCTGGACTATGTCCACCTCGACATCAGCCATAAGCCGGCCGAGTTCGTGAAGGCGCACTTCCCCAACATTTACGAGAAACTCCTGGGCCTCGGGATCGACATCACGAAGGAGCCAATCCCGGTGGTTCCGGCGCAACATTATACCTGCGGCGGGGTGCTGGTCGATCTGGACGGGAAGACCGATGCGCCCGGGCTGTACGCGGCGGGGGAAGTGACCCAGTCGGGGCTTCACGGAGCCAACCGGCTGGCGTCGAACAGTTTGCTGGAATGCTTCGTGTTCGGCGAAGCGGCGGCGGATCATATCCTGGCCCATTGGGACGATCTGCCCGAACCGCCGGCGATCCGCGGCTGGGACGAAAGCCGGGTGACCGACAGCGACGAGGAAGTGGTGATCCAGCAATGCTGGGGCGAAATCCGCCGTTTCATGTGGAACTTCGTCGGCATCGTCCGAAGCACCAAGCGCCTCGAGCGGGCCAAGCACCGGATCGACCTGCTGCGCGAGGAAGTGAAGGATTATTACCGCAACTTCACCGTCACGCCGGACCTGATCGAACTTCGCAACCTGGTCGAAGTAGCCGACCTTATTATTCGCTCGGCGCTGATCCGGCACGAAAGCCGCGGGCTGCATTATACGCTCGATTATCTGGAATTGGCGGACGAGGCCGTCGATACGGTGCTGATACCTTAAGACGACCCCGCCGCAATCACACTAACGCGGCAATTTACGGGCCAGGAAGCTTCGAATCAAGGAAGCAATTTCGGTGCCTTTATCCTCAAGCGCGAAATGGCCGGTGTCGAGCAAGTGAATTTCCGCGTCGGGAAGATCCTTGCGATAGGCGTTGGCGCCGGCCGCCGGGAAAATCGCGTCATTCACGCCCCACACGATCAGGGTCGGCGGCTTGCGCTGGCGGAAGAACGCCTGAAACTGGGGATAAAGCGTAATGTTGGTGCGGTAGTCGTAGAACAGGTCGAGCATGATCTCATCGATCCCCGGCCGATCGAGCAGCGTCTGGTCGTGAACCCACGCCGCCGGATCGATTCGCGAGGGATCGGCGACGCCATCTAGGTACTGGCTTTTGGTGGCTGCCAAGGTCAGTCCCGCCCGAAGCGGCTGCCGCCGGGCGTCTGTGCCTTCGGTCCAATAGGCTTTGATCGGATCCCAGAACGGAGATAGTCCCTCGTCATAGGCATTGCCGTTTTGAACGATCAGCGCGGTGACCCGGTCGGGCCGCTGCAACGCCAGGCGATACCCG
The DNA here is from genome assembly GCA_038234545.1 of Sphingomonadales bacterium. Taxonomy (GTDB): domain Bacteria; phylum Pseudomonadota; class Alphaproteobacteria; order Sphingomonadales; family Sphingomonadaceae; genus Sphingomicrobium. The sequence goes on along the minus strand of JBBQTM010000021.1, from coordinate 17,568 downwards.
ACCGGGGCGCCATAGTCCTGAACATATAGCGCGTAGCGAGTGACTCCGAGCTGGGTAACCAGCCCATCAACCAACGTCGTGAAATTTGCGAAACTATAGTTGAAAGTAGCGCGGTCCGGCGTCGCGCTCTGGCCGAAGCCCGGATAATCGGGCGCGATCACGTGATAGCAATCGGCAAGCGCTGGAATGAGGTTGCGATACATGTGCGACGAAGATGGAAATCCGTGGAGCAACAGCAGAACGGGGCGACCCCGCCGACCGGCCTCGCGATAGAAGATCTCGACCCCGTTCACGGTCGCCTTGCGATGATGAACGGTCGGCGCTGTGGTGACGTCGACCGCACCGGCCTTGGCGAGCGCCGGAGCAGGCAAAAGGGGTTGGGCAGCAAGTATGGCAGCGAAGGCCAAGCGAGTGAGGACGTGCATCAAGATTCCTTTCGATAAATAGTGCGGCCATTTCGCGACTTGCGACGAACGACACAATCCGACTAAAAAGGTTTCGTTTGTTTCAGGAATCGCAATAATGGATCGCTTGGCCGCCATGCGGATGTTCGTCACAGCCATCGACCAGGGCAGCCTGGCGGCGGCCGCTCGATCCGAAGGTGCGTCTCCAACCAAGGCAACCCGACTGATTGCGGCGCTTGAGGAGCATGTTGGAACGCCGCTGCTTCACCGCACAACGCGCAGCCTGCGCCCGACCGAGGTCGGGGAACATTATGCCGACAGTTGCCGTCGTGCACTGGCCGAGATCGACGAGGCCGATCGCCGCGTGTCCGGTGATCATGGCACGCCCCGGGGTGCGCTGACGCTGACCGCGCCAGTGATGGCGGGGACCCATATCCTGCTGCCGATCCTGGACGATTTCCTGGATCAGTATCCGGCGGTCAGCGCGCGCCTGGTGTTGATCGACCGGGTTGCAAACCTGGTCGATGAAGGGATCGATATTGCGCTTCGGATCGCGCATTTACCTGATTCCAGCATGGTCGCGGTTCGAATCGGCGAAACCCGGGAAGTGGTATGCGCGGCGCCCGCCTATCTGGCCCGAGCCCCGCGAATCGAGCAGCCCTGCGATCTTGGCAGTCATCCCGCGATCACGCTCGCGCAATCGCGGCGGACCGATCTCTGGCAATTCGCCCCCCCGCGCCGCGGCAAACGCGCGCAATCGGTCACGCTTCGTCCACGTCTGACCGTCAACACAATCGACGCCGCGATCGCGACGGCCATCGCCGGCCACGGCGTGGCCCGACTATTGTCCTATCAGGTGGCCGATGCTGTCAGCGCGGGGAAACTGGTGGTGATCCTTCAGGACCATGAGACTCAACCGCGGCCTATTCACCTCATTACTCCGCGCGCGAACCTGGCATCGACCAAGGTACGGGCGTTGATGGATCATGCGGCGCCGCGACTGCGCGCTCGTTTCGCGGCGATTGCCGTCTAGTGACGGTCCGCCAGCTAGCGCAACTTCGAGACCTTCAGCCCGTCGGCCTTGGCCCGCGCCTGGATGCTCTCCTCGCTTCGGGTCATGGCCTTGCTGATCGCGCGAAGACTCATGCCCTTGCCGGCAAGCAGGTGAAGCTTCTGGATTTCGTCGCTGGTCCACGGCTGGCGGTGACGCTGGAATTTTTCGGTCATCGATTGGCCTCCTCAAGTGCTGGCATCGCGCGCTTGGCCTGCTAGAGCTTCCGGCACATGTCCGAGCCGCAATCCTCCCCGACTCCCCACCTCTATCTGGTCGACGGGTCGAGCTATATCTTTCGCGCCTACCACCGGCTGCCGCCGCTGACCAACAAGCATGGCGTGCCGGCGGGAGCGGTTTATGGTTACACCGCGATGCTGTGGAAGCTGGCAGATGGCTTGAACAAGGCCGACGGGCCGACCCACATGGCGGTGATCCTGGATGCGTCGTCCAAGACTTTCCGCAACGACATGTACGATCAGTATAAGGCCAATCGCCCGCCGCCGCCCGAAGACCTCATCCCGCAATTCCCGCTGATCCGCACCGCGACGCGCGCTTTTTCGATCCCGTGCATCGAGACCGAGGGGCTGGAGGCGGACGACATCATCGCCTGCTACGTCGCCGCAGCGCGCGAGGCGGGGTGGAAGGCAACGATCGTCAGCAGCGACAAGGATCTCATGCAATTGGTCGATGACGAGTCGGGCATCGACATGCTCGACACGATGAACGATCGGCGGATCGACGAAGCGGCGGTGCTCGACAAGTTCGGCGTGCCGCCGGCCAAGGTCGGCGACGTGTTGGCGCTGATGGGCGACAGCGTGGACAATGTGCCGGGCGTGCCGGGGGTGGGTCCGAAAACCGCGACCCAGCTGATCCAGCAATATGGCGACCTGGAAAGCGTGTTGGCGGCGGTGGACGAGATCACCAAGCCCAAGCTGAAACAGAATTTGACCGACCATGCCGACAATGCGCGATTGTCGCGCGAGCTGGTGCGGCTGGTGTGCGATGCCGCGCTGCCCGAACCGCTCGAGGATCTGATCCTGACCGGGATCCCGCCCGAGCCACTACGCGCCTTTCTGGAGGATATGGGATTCAAGTCGCTGCTTAACCGAGTCGGTGGCGGTGGCGGGGGGGCGAGCGCCGGGAATATCGCCGCCGTCATGACGTCATCGGTGGCCAAGCCATTGGCGAAGGCGGAGAAAATCACCGTCGACCGGACGAAATATGAGACCGTGACGACGATCGATGCGCTCGATCGATGGGTTGCCGATGCCTACCACCGGGGTTTTGTCGCGATCGATACCGAGACCGACTGCATCGATTGCACCGTCGCCCGGCTGGTCGGGATCAGCCTGGCGACCGCGCCCAATGTCGCCTGCTACATCCCGATCGGGCATGGCGGCGGCGACATGTTCTCCGACGCACCGTCGCAACTTCCCGGCGAGACCGTGATGGCCGCGCTGAAGCCGCTGCTTGAGGATCCGGCGGTGCTCAAGATCGCGCATAATCTGAAGTATGATTGGGTGATGTTTGCCAAGGCAGGCATCCGGATTGCGCCGTACGACGATACTCTGGTCATGAGCTTCGACCTCGATGCCGGACGATCGGGACACGGTCTCGATGAATTGGCCAACACCCATTTCGAGCATGAGTGCATCTCGTTCAAATCGGTGTGCGGGACGGGCCAGAAGCAGATCACGTTCGACAAGGTGCCGCTCGACGCCGCGACCGAATATGCCGCCGAGGATGCCGACATCTGCCTGCGGCTGTGGCAGCGGCTGAAGCCGCGGATGGCGGCGGAGGGCGTGACCGGGGTGTATCAGATGGTCGACCGGCCGTTGGCCGCGACGGTAGGGCGGATGGAATTGCGCGGCATCAGGGTCGATCGCGCCTACCTCGCCAAATTGTCGGGCACGTTCGCGGTCGAGATCGCCAAATTGGAGGGCGAGGTCTTCGAGGCCGCCGAGGGGCCTTTCACCATCGGCAGCCCGCAGCAGCTTGGTGCAGTATTGTTCGACCGATTGGGGCTGAAGGGCGGACGCAAGGGCAAGAACGGCCAATATTCGACCGACGTGAACGAACTTGAGCGACTGGCCGGCGAAGGCGTGCCGGTGGCGAAACTGGTGCTCGACTGGCGGCAATTGTCGAAACTGAAATCGACCTATACCGACGCGTTGCAGGCGCAGATCAACCCCGCGACCGGGCGGGTCCACACCAGTTACAGCCTGTCGGGCGCGCAGACCGGGCGATTGAGCTCGACCGAGCCCAATTTGCAGAACATCCCGATCCGTACCGAGATCGGGCGCCAGATCCGCGATGCGTTCGTCGCTGAGGACGGCAACGTCCTGATGAGCGCCGACTACAGCCAGATCGAGCTTCGGCTGGCGGCGCATATGGCCGACGTGCCGCAGCTGAAGGCGGCGTTTGCGGCGGGCGAGGATATTCATAGCATGACCGCGCTTGAGCTGTTCGGCACGGTCGATCGGGATACGAGGGGTCGCGCGAAGACCGTCAATTTCGCTATTCTCTACGGCATTTCGGCATGGGGGCTGGCCGGACGGCTGGGGGTCGAGCGCGACGAAGGCAAGGCGATCATCACCCGCTATTTCGAGCGCTTCCCGGGAATCCAGGCCTATATCAACGACACGTTGAGCTTCGTGCGCGAGCATGGCTATACCCAGACATTGTTCGGGCGGCGGACGCATTTCCCCAATATCCGCTCATCCAACCAGGGCTTTCGCGCCGGGGCCGAGCGCGCCGCGGTCAATGCGCCGATCCAAGGGACGAGCGCCGATCTGATCAAGCGGGCGATGAACCGGATGGACGCGGCACTGGCCGAGGCGGGCCTGGCCGAGGTCAAGATGCTGCTTCAGGTGCATGACGAACTGCTGTTCGAGGTGCCGCACGGCCGCGAGGAGGAAGCGGCGGCGGTGGTTCGGCGGGTGATGGCAGAGGCGGCCGAGCCGGCGTTGACGCTGGATGTGCCGCTGGATGTCGAAGTCGGCTGGGGCGCGAACTGGGGCGCGGCACATTGACCGACCCGGGGGGCACGCAGCCAACAGGCATACCGGCACCGAAGACGGCGTCGAAGGCCGATCTGGCGACGCTTGCGCGCGGCGGGCGGATCAACTTCATGGGGTTCGTCATCCGGCTGATCGCGCGGTTGCCGTTCTTGTTCATCGGCGGGCAGATTTACGGCGCGGCGGCGCTCGGGCGGTTCGCTTATGCGGTGCTGATCGTCGAGCTTGCCGCGCAACTGGCGTCACTCGGGCTGAAGCGCGGACTGGCGCAGCAACTGGCGGGTGACGGCCGGCCGCATTCGCACATCGTCGCCGACGCGATGCTGACCGCCTTGTTCGGGTCAGCCGTCGGCATGGTCATCCTGGGCAGTTTCCCGCAGGCAATGTTCCCCAACAGCGCGATTCACGGCTGGGAATGGGCATTGCCGATCACCGTGCTGGCGATCGCCTGGACCGACATCGCACTGTCGGCCCTGGCCTATCACAACAATGTCGGGGCGACGGTGCGCGCGCGGTCGATCGTCGAGCCATGGACGATCAGCGCGGTCGCCTATTTGTGGTCCTACTGGTCGCTGCGGGACGGGCTGATCATTGCTTATGTCGCGTCGATGGTCGCGGCATTAATCGCGGCGCTGATCCCGTTGGCGCGCGAATTCGGTGTACCGCGTGGGTGGCGGCCTAATTTGGCGCTGACCTGGCGGACGGCGCGGCGCAACATGCCGCTGGCCGCCGCCGATGCGGTCGAATGGGGATCGCGGCGGATCGATATTGCTGTGCTCGGACTGTTCCTCAGCCCGGCCTTTGTCGGCGTCTATTATGTCGCGCAGCAGGTGGCGTCCTTGCCGGCCAAGCTGAAGACCAGCTTCGAGCCGGTGCTGGGGCCGGTGATCGCGCGCAACTTGGCGGTCAACGATCTGGGCGCGGTCGCGGCGCAGGTGCGACAGGTCGGCTTCTGGATCCTCGCCGCGCAGGCCGGGATTGCGCTCGCGCTGGCGCTGCCGGGCCATGCCGTGATGGGATTGGTCGGGGCCGATTTCACCGTCGGCACCGCGACGTTGAGCTTCCTGCTCGCCGCCGAGGTGATCGCCGCGACCGCGGTGGTCAGCGAAGCGGCGCTGATCTACGTCGCGCGGCACAAGAATATGGCGATCAGCCTGACCATGCTGGCGCTCCAGGCGGCGTTGAGCGCGGCCTTTATCATGGGCATGCGGATGCTCGACTGGCCCGAAGCGTGGCAAGCGACCGGGCCGGCGGCGGCTTTGTGCGTGGCGCTGGCATTCGCGTCGATCGCCAAGTCGCGCTTGCTGGGGCGGACGATCGGCCACAGCGTGTCGGGCTGGCGCTGGGCATTGGTGGCAGCGATCGCGGCGGGTTTCGCAATCGGCATCCCGGTGCGGCTGTTCCTGCCGGCCACCGCGCAATTGCTGTTCGGCATCCCGTTGATCTTCGCGACCTTCGGCTATGTCATCTGGACCCGCGGATTCGGGCGCGAGGACCGCTTGCTGTTCAGGATGCGCAAAGCCGACATAGAGGATCTCGCCGCCTCGGCCGAAGCGGACAAATTCATCGTCTAGTGGCGGAAGTGCCGCATTCCGGTGAACAGCATCGCGAGGCCGGCGGCGTCGGCGGCGGCGATCACTTCGGCGTCGCGGATCGATCCGCCGGGCTGGATGACCGCAGTTGCCCCTGCCTCCGCAGCCGTCAGCAGGCCGTCGGCGAACGGAAAGAACGCATCCGACGCGACGGCTGATCCGACGGTGCGCGGTTCGCTCCAGCCGTAGAGTTCGGCGGCTTCGCGCGCCTTTATCGCGGCGATGCGGGCGGAGTCGCGGCGGTTCATCTGGCCGGCGCCGATGCCCGCGGTGATTCCATCTTTGGCGTAGACGATGGCGTTGGACTTGACGTGCTTGGCGACAGTCCAGGCGAACAGGCAATCGGCCATTTCGCGATCGGTGGGGGCGCGCCTGGTGACGAGCTTGAGCTGATCTTGGGTCACCCGGCCATTGTCGCGATCTTGCATCAGCAGGCCTCCGGCGATCACCGCCACGGACTGCCCGCCGCGCGCGGGATCGGGGAGCGATCCGGTCAGCAGCAGGCGGAGGTTCTTCTTGGCGGCGAATGCCGCCTTGGCGTCATCGTCGGCGTCGGGGGCGACCACCACTTCGGTGAAGATCTCGCAGATCGCCCGCGCCGTCGCACCATCAAGCGTGCGGTTGACCGCGACGATCCCGCCAAATGCCGAGACGCTGTCGCACTGGAGAGCTTCGGTCCACGCCTCGGCCAAGGTTTCGCCGGTGGCGACGCCGCACGGATTGGCATGCTTGACGATCACCACGGTCGGCGGGCCGTCGCGGAACTCGGCGACCAGCTCGATCGCGGCATTGGCGTCGTTGAGATTGTTGTAGCTCAGCTCCTTGCCCTGGATCTGGGTGGCCTGCGCGACGCCCGGGGTGGCGGGGCCCATCGGCAAATAGAGCGCAGCCTTCTGGTGCGGATTTTCGCCGTAGCGAAGGTCCATTGCCTTGGTGCCGACGATGAAGCGCGACGGAGGATAGGCCTGCCCCTGGTCGGCGAACGCGAACCAGCTGGCGATCATTGAATCGTAGGCGGCGGTGCGGGCGAAGGCCTTGGCGGCGAGCGATTTGCGAAACGCGAGCGTGGTGCCGCCCTGGTCGAGCTGGGCGAGCAATTCGGGATAATCGGCGGGGTCGGTGACGATCGCTACGAAGGCATGGTTCTTCGCCGCCGAGCGGACCATTGCCGGGCCGCCGATATCGATATTCTCGATGATATCGTTGCGGCTCGCGCCCTTCGCGACCGTGGCCTCGAACGGGTAGAGGTTGATGATCGCAAGGTCGATCGCGCCGATGTCGTGCGCGTCCATCGCCGCGACATGAGCGGCATTGTCGCGCACCGCGAGCAGGCCGCCGTGGACCATCGGGTGCAAGGTTTTGACCCGGCCGTCCATCATTTCGGGGAAACCGGTGAGGTCGGCGACGTCGCGCACCTCATGGCCGAGATCGCGCAGGGCTTTGGCGGTGCCGCCGGTCGAGACCAGTTCGACGCCCGCCTTGGTGAGCCCATCGGCGAGGCTGTCGAGGCCGGACTTGTCCGACAACGACAGCAAAGTGCGGCGGATAGGGATGCGGTCGATCATGGCGGTCCTTTAACTCGAGCGGCGGAATTGCCAGGCGATGGTTCCGCCGAGCGCGGACACTTCGCCGACCACCACCATCTGCTGGGTCGTCAGCGGATCGCCGCGATGATCGATGTGGAGGCTTTCCTCGATCCCGAGCATCGCACCGCGACAGCGGAAATTCCAAGGCGGCGCGCCGGGTGAGCGCACGATCGCGCCCATGCCATCGGCGGTGCGGGTTGCTTCCACCCCCGGCGCGAGGTGGAAGCGGATGGCATAGGGCACGTCGGCCTTGATCTTCTTGCGGCCCTTGGGAGTCAATTTGTCCTGCCCGCGCACTTCCTTGCCATCGTTGCCGAGGATGATCGAGCGTTCGTGGGTCAGGCCGAAGCCGCGCACATAGCCGTCGTGGCTGGCATCGATGCGGCTGGAGTCGTTGTCCTCCGCCCGGTCGATGACGACGTCGCCGACTCCCTTGCCCAGGCTGCGGTCGTCGAGGATTGCGGTCGAATTGGTGTCGTTGAGCGACAAAGTGGAATGCGCCCCGGTGGTACGAAGCGCGACCACCAGCTCGAGCGGCAATTCGGTCGGCACCGGGCCGGGGCCGCCGCAATTGACCACCAGCCGCTGCGCTCCGTCGCTCATTTCGAACGCCAACGTCGAGGCGGTGCCGAGCGGGGCCATGCGCGAGGGCGGCGGCGGACCGGCGTCGATCACCACGATCGTGCCGAGCGCGGACAGGCGCTGATACCCCCAGCCGCGCGCTTGCCGAAGCGGACGAGCGCGCAGCCCGCATCCCTCGACCAACGCCGCGATGCGCGCCGGATCGCCGGCGTTACCGCCCTGCCAGCTGGACAGTGCGCCATCCCCCATGGTGACGCCATGAAGCGCGGCGAGCGCTGCGGCGGCGGCGGATTCCAGGCCGTCGGGAAGTGTCTGCTTGGCGGCGAAATAGGCCGCACGGAGCAGGCCGAGACGGTCGACCAGCACGATCTGTTCGTGCGGGCTTCGGCTCATCAGCCCGCCATCCTCGAACTGGGCGGCGGCCAATGCGCGCATCAGTCCGGCCTCGGCACGGGCAACGCGCGGGGCGCCGCCCTGGATCAGCAGCGCGGCGGCGAGCGAACCGGCCCAGGCGGTGATCCGGTCGATTCCGGGCGCGGCGCGATCCGCCTGGACATCGAGATGCCGGGCCCCGCGGGACAAGGTGTTGAGCAAGGCCGAGCGATAGCCGACGTCGCGGCTCGACAGAATATATGGAGCGTAAGCGGTCCAGAACAGGATCCGCTCACCCCACAAGGCCGGGGCCCAGGCTTCGTCGACGCGGGTGCCGTGAGCGATCAGCCAACGCCCGGCCATCGCCTCCGCCACCTTGGCCCCGCGATCACGCCCGGCGGCGGCGGCGAGATCGCGCAGCCACGAGAACCCCTGGAAGGAGGTTGCCAGCGGGCTGCTCGCGCCAAGCTCGGCAAAATCGAGGTCGGCCAACGAGAGCATCTCGCTGCCGAAGATATATTTGCCGGCGAGCAGGGCATCGCCCCGGGCGCGGTCGCCCAGCACATGATCGCGCGGGACCGCGGTCAGCCGCAACGGTTTGCGTCCCGAGCCGGTCAGCCGCGACCAGAGCGACCCGCGCGCGAGCTTGCTGACGATTTTGTGGGAACTGGGCGGGCTCATCACCCCCCTCGGAGCGCGGCGATGTTGGCGGCGTAATTGGCTGGCCCGTCGCGGAATACGGCAGTGCCGGCGACCAATGCGGTGGCGCCGGCCGAAATGGCGAGCGGCGCGGTGACGCTATCGACCCCGCCGTCGACCTCGATCTGCACATCGAGCCCGCGCTTGGCGACCATTTGCGCGACCGATTCGATCTTTTTGAGCTGGCTATGGATGAATTTCTGCCCGCCGAAGCCGGGATTGACGCTCATGATCAGCACCAGATCGACATCCTCGATCAGATAATCGAGCATCTTGGCGGGGGTGCCGGGGTTGAGCGAGACGCCGGCCTTTTTTCCGAGCGAACGAATGTGCTGGAGCGAGCGGTGGATGTGGGGGCCGGCCTCGGGATGGACGGTGATGATGTCGGCACCGGCCTCCGCGAACGCTTCGAGAAAATTGTCGACCGGCGAGATCATCAGATGGACGTCGAGCAATTTGGTCGTGTGGGGGCGGAGCGCTTTCACTACCGCCGGGCCGATCGTCAGATTGGGGACATAATGGCCGTCCATCACATCGACATGGATCCAATCCGCACCGGCCGCATCGATGGCGCGGACTTCCTCGCCCAGCTTGGCGAAATCGGCCGACAGGATCGAGGGAGAGATGATGGTCATGACGGCTGATTTGCCTCTAAATTGCGGGCGCGACAAGGCGCGCGACGAAGAAGCCGTCAAGGCCGCCAACTTCGGCCAGCATGCCGGGCAGGATCCGCACCCAGCCCTCGGGCGATGACGTCACGCCGTCGGGCAGTTCACCCTCGACAGGCGGAGCCAGCGCGAAGCCGGAATTGGCGGCGAGGAAGGCAGTGACGATGTCTTCGCCCTCGGCTTTTTCGAGACTGCAGACGGCATAGACGATCGTGCCGCCGGCTCGGACCATTTTGGCGGCGCTGGCGAGGAGGTTGGTCTGCAGCACGGTCAGTTCGGCGATTACCGAGGGGCGGGCACGGTAGAGCACTTCGGGATGGCGGCGGAAGGTGCCGGTCGACGAGCAGGGCGCATCGAGCAGGACCGCGTCGGCGAGCTCGGATGGCTGGTAGTCGAGGGCGTCGGCAACGACTGTGGTGGCAGCAAGGCCGGTGCGGGCGAGGTTGTCGGCCAGTCGTGCGAGACGACTTTTCGAGCGGTCGAGGGCGGTGACGATATGGCCGGCGGCGGCGAGTTGCATGGTCTTGCCGCCGGGGGCTGCGCACAGGTCGGCTACGGTCCGAGCATCATGTGGAATGAGTCGCGCGGGGATCGAGGCGGCGAGGTCCTGGACCCACCACTGGCCATCGGAAAAGCCGGGAATCGACGTAATTTCAGTGGGTTCGATACGGCGATGACGGGGAGCCAGGCTGACGCCGAGGGGAAAGTCCTGATCGGTGGCGAAGCTGAGGTCGAGCGGCGGGCGCTTGGCAATTGCGTCGCGGGCGGCGAATACGACCTCCTCGCCCCAGGCTTCGGCCCAGCGTTGCTCGACCTCGGGCGGAAGCCGCGGATCCTCGATTTCGCCGAGCCCGCGGCGGAGCAGGGTGCCGAGCACACCATGGACGAGGCGGCGCGGGCCGCCGTCGACCAACGGAAGCGCGGTGGCGACGATCGCATGGTCGGGGGTGTCGAGCCCGATCTTCTGCGCAAGCGCGAGACGAAGCACCATCCGCGCCTTCGAATCGTCGGGCAGGCGCTGGCGAGTGGCACTGTCGATCAGCTCGTCGAGATCGGGTAGTCGGCGCAGGGTCTCGCCGGCGATCGCCGTGGCGTGGGCGGCGTCGGCCGGGGGAAGCCCGCGCGCGGCCGACGCGGCGCTGTCGAGCGTCTGGCCCTTGCGAAGGACGGCGTCGAGCATGACGAGGGCCGCGCGGCGTGCGGCGGACCCATCAGCGGGTTGATTGGTTTCGGGACTTGGCATGGCGCCCCTTACGCATCATCTTGGTATTTGTGAAACGCCCCAAGCATCTCGACCCGCCCGACTATCTGTCGAAATCGCCGCCAATTCCTGCGCCCGCAGAGGGCAAGGACGATCGCGACCCGATGGATCCCACGCGCTATGGCGACTGGGAGAAGAAGGGCGTGGCGATCGATTTCTAATGCGCTTCCGCCCTCGGCGGTCGCGCCATCAGCGCTTCGAGCACGTTTTCGACACTGTCCTCGCCCCGCAGCAGTGCATCGACGGCGGTGACGATCGGCATGTCGACGCCCCGCTCGTCGGCGACTCGCTTTAACACCGGGGCGGTAGTGGCTCCTTCGGCGACGGTGCGCCGGTCGGCCATCAGCTCGGCGGCGTCGCGGCCCTCGCCGATTGCCTTGCCGAGCGAGAAATTGCGGCTTGCGGTGGACGAGCAGGTGAGGACGAGGTCGCCGAGGCCCGACAGGCCGGCAAGGGTTTCGCGCCGCGCGCCCATGGCGAGGCCGAAGCGGGTCATTTCGGCGAACCCGCGCGCGATCAGGGCGGCGCGGGCATTCTGGCCGAGACCCCGACCCTCGACCACGCCGCAGGCGATGGCGAGGACATTCTTGACCGCGCCGCCAACCTCGGCCCCGGCGATGTCGTCGGTGAGATAAGTGCGGAAGCTGGGAAGCGCGATCCGGTCGCGCAGGCGTTCGGCCAACCAGAGATCGTCGCACGCCAGCGTGACCGCGGTCGGCATCCCCGCCGCGACTTCATGAGCGAAGGTCGGCCCCGACAGCACCGCCACGGGCGAGGTCGCGCAGACGTCGCGCGCGACATCGTGGAGCATCTTGCCCGACGCATCCTCGATCCCCTTCGAACACAAGATCAGCGGCATCTTGGGGCACGGCGAGCGAGACAATACGGCGCGCATATGCTGGGCGGGCGTCACCACCAGCCACGCATCGACCGACTTCAATTCGGAGAAATTGCTGGTCGCGCGGATCGCCTTGTCCAGCTTGATCCCCTTGAGATAGACCGGATTCTCGTGGATCTTGTTGATCGCCGTCACGACGTCATCCTCGATCGCCCAGAGCAAGGTTTCGCGCCCGCCCGCCGCCGCGACCTGGGCCAGCGCGGTGCCCCACGCCCCGCCGCCGATCACCGCCAGTTTCTCGATCCCGCTCATGCTTTCGCTCCTGCGCCGCGCACCTTGTCGGCGGTTTGATCCAAGGGCCAGCGCGCCCGCGCCGGGGCGTCGAGCCCGTCGGTCAGCCCCAGCGCCAGCCGTTCCGCCCCCGCCCAGGCGATCATCGCCGCATTGTCGGTGCACAGCCATGCCGGCGGAACACTGAAGGCCCGGCCCTCGGCGGCCGCCAAGTTGGCAAGCGCGGTGCGTAGGGGCCCGTTGGCCGCGACCCCGCCGGCGACGACCAGGGTCGGCGCGGTGGTGGCGGCGAGCGCGATGCGAGTGCGGTCGATCATGCAGTCGATCACCGCAGCCTGGAAGCTGGCGGCCATATCCTCTGGCTCATATTTACCCGATGCTACCTCGCGCTGGACCGCGCCTTTCAGGCCAGCGAACGAGAAATGGGGCTCGCCGCTGCCGACCAACGGACGGGGAAGCTTGACCGCCTTGGGGTCGCCGTCCCGCGCCAGCGCCTCGATTGCCGGGCCGCCGGGATAGCCGAGGCCGAGCAATTTGGCGGCCTTGTCGAAGGCTTCGCCCGCGGCATCGTCGATGGTCGTTGCAAGCCGCCGGTAATCGCCGACCCCGCGCACTTCGAGCAACTGACAATGGCCGCCGCTGGCAAGCAACAGGAGATAGGGGAAGTCGAGATTGCGGTCGACCAGCCGGGGCGACAAAGCATGGCCTTCAAGGTGATTGACCGCGATCAGCGGCTTTCGGCAAGCGACGGCCAGTCCCTTGCCCGCGAGCAAGGCAACCATCACCCCGCCGATCAGCCCGGGCCCGGCGGTCGCAGCGATGGCGTCAATCTCGCCGATTGCGACGTCAGCCTCCGACAACACCTGTCGAATCAAGCCGGGGAGGATATCGACATGGGCGCGGGCCGCGATTTCCGGGACAACGCCACCATAGGGGCGATGCGCGTCATTCTGGCCGACCACCGCCTGGGCGAGAATCTGGCGGTCGCTGCTGACTAGCGCCACCGCGCTGTCGTCGCAGGATGATTCGAGACCGAGGATCAGGGGCATCGACGTTCCTTTGCATGTTGCGGGCTCGGTCGGCTAGTGCGGCCCCCATGGCTCGAATTTTCACACTCGGAACGCGCGGGTCACCGCTGGCGGTGGCGCAGGCGAACATGGTCGCCGCGGCGCTGGAGGCGGCGCATGGCTGGGGGGCGGGGTCGGTAGTGATCCGCACCATCCGCACGAGCGGCGACCGGATCCAGGACCGGCCGCTGGCCGAGGTCGGCGGCAAGGCGCTGTGGACCAAGGAGCTGGACCGCGCCTTGCTCGATCGCGAGACCGACCTGTCGGTCCATTCGATGAAGGATGTCGAAAGCGATCGGCCCGACACGTTGGTGATCGCGGCGATGCTCGAGCGGGCCGATGCGCGCGACCGGCTGATCGGGGTCGGGTCGATCGAGGGATTGAAGCAGGGGGCGGTGGTCGCAACCTCGTCCCCGCGCCGCGCCGCGCAACTGCTGGCGCTTCGCCCCGACCTCAATATCGAGCCGATCCGCGGCAATGTGCAGACCCGGCTCGACAAGATCGCGCGCGGCGAGGCCGATGCGACGATGCTCGCCGCGGCCGGGCTCGACCGGTTGGGAATCGAGGCAGGATCGCCGGTGCCGGTCGACGTGATGCTGCCGGCGCCGGGCCAGGCGGCGATCGGGATCGAGTGTCGCGCGGACGATTCGGAGATGCGCGGACTGCTGGATGCAATCAATCATCAGGACACCTGCCGTGCGGTGCGGATCGAGCGGGCGTTCACGCGGGCGCTTGGCGGATCGTGCCATTCGCCGGTGGCAGCCTTGGCCGAAATCATGCCTGGCGGCGTCAGGCTACGCGCGGAAATCCTGAGCGGCGACGGGGCCGAGCGGATCGCCGAGGATCGAATGATTGCCGACGAAGCGGACGCCGGGGCACTGGCCGCGGAGATGCTGGCGCGGGCGTGCCCGGCGACCCGCGCCCTGTTTTCCGGCATCCGAGGTGAAGCATGAGCAAGATCGTGATCCTGCGCCCCGAGCCGGGGGCGAGCGCGACGCTGGCGCGGGCCGAGGCGGCCGGCGTGGAGGCGGTTGCGATCCCATTGTTCGAGGTCGCGGGCGTGGACTGGGTCGCGCCCGATGCGGCAGAATATGATGCCCTGCTGCTGACCAGCGCCAATGCCGTTCGACATGGCGGAATCCAGCTTGCTTCCCTGAGCAATCTTCCGGCTTATTGCGTCGGCGCGGCGACTGCGGCGGCGGCGGAAGCGGCCGGGCTTGGAATTGCCGACACGGGCACGGGCAATGCCGCCGACCTGGCCGAACGCCTGCCGGAGAAGTTGCGCTTCCTGCACCTGACCGGCCGCAACCACCGCGCGATCCCGGCGATCACCGAAATCGCGGTGTACGATAGCGTGGCGATCGACCCGCCGCCGCCGCTCGGCGCGCTGATCGGCGGGGTGGCGATGGTCCACAGTCCGCGTGCGGGCGCGCGGCTGGCCGAGCTGGTGACCGATCGCGACACGGTCGCAATCGCCGCCATCAGCCCGGCGGCGGTGGCGGCGTGCGGGACCGGCTGGCGCGCGGTCCAATCGGTGCCTGCGCCGACCGACGCCGCATTGCTGGAACTGGCGGCCACGCTGTGGCAGAAACTGAACGCATGAACGTCCAGACACCACGAACGCGCAATTGGGCGGCGATGCTGGCGTGGATCGTCCTGCTGATCCTGGCCGGTGCCGGGCTGGCGGTGTGGGGCCTGTCGCGATGGGACGCCGGCGCGCGCTTCCTGGGCGTCGCGCCCGAGCCGGTGCCGGCGCTGGCGCTGCAACCGATCCGGCCCGCGCTGCAAGCGCCGGCGGCGATCGAAGGCCCGCCCGACGCGGCGGCGGCGGACAGGCTGGCGATGCTGGAAGCGCGGCTCCGCAATGTCGAGAATACCACCCAGCGCAATGCCGGATCGGTCGGTCGGGCCGATGCGCTGCTGGTCGCCTTCGCAAGCCGCCGGGCGATCGATCGCGGGGTGCCGCTGGGGTATCTGGAGACGCTGCTGGCGGAGCGGTTCGGGGCGCAGCATCCGGTCGCGGTGGCGACCATCATCACCTCGTCGAGAACGCCGGTGACGCTCGATGCCTTGGTCAATGATTATGGCCGACTGCAGGGCGAGCTTCGCAGCGGGGCGCCCGACGAGGGGCTATGGCAAGGGATCAGGCGCGAGCTTGGATCGATCGTCGCGGTGCGGCGGGCGACCGCGCCGTCGCCCAAGCCCGAGGCGCGCTTCGAGCGGGCAATGGCGCGATTGGAGCAGGGACAGGTCGATGTCGCGCTGGCCGAGACGATGCGGCTGCCGGGTGCGGCGCGCGCGGGTCCGTGGATCGTGCAGGCGCGGCGTTACGTCGCGGCGCACCGAGCGTTGGACGAGGTCGAGAGTTCGGCGCTGCTCGCCGACCGACGCTGAGCTAAGCTTTTGAATCAATTCGTCGCTTTTGCGACTCGGCTCATCGCGTGAAGCTTTCGTTCAGGCGGACAAGCGCATCATCACAGTGGTCGAGCATTTTCGGGGTGGGGTCATGACGTCAGTGGTTCGTCGACTTGGGCTGGCATTGGGGTTGATCGCGGTGGGCGGCGCGGGCCAGGCCCAGCGCGATCCGCTGGCGCCATTGCCGGCCGGTCAACCGCAGCAGGTCGCTCCGCAAGCACCACCACCGACGATTGCCACCGGGGTGGCGCCGATCGGCTTGCGCGACGAGATCAACCGGCTGGGGCGCGGCTTCGACGGCAAGGCGGGGGTCGCCGTCGTGAGCCTCAAGGACGGCTGGTCGGTCGATTACAACAGCAACAGTCTGTTCCCTCAGCAAAGCTGTTCCAAATTATGGGTCGCGATCACCGCGCTCGACGCGGTCGATCGCGGGGCGGTCAGCCTGACCGACCGGGTGACCGTGAGCCGCAACGATTTGACCCTGTTCCACCAACCGATCGCCGCCAGGATTCGCGGCGGGGGGCATACCACGACGGTCGGCGCCTTGCTGTTCACCGCCATCACCGAAAGCGACAATACCGCCAACGACAGCCTGATGCGGTCGATCGGCGGGCCCGATGCGGTACGCTCCATGATCCAGCGCAAGGGCATCGGCGCGGTACGCTTTTTCGACGGCGAGCGGTCGCTCCAGTCGAAGATTGCCGGACTGACCTGGAGCCAGAGCTATTCGATTGGCGATGCGTTCTACAAGGCGCGCTCGGCGCTGCCGATGGCGCTGCGGCGGTTGTCGTTCGAACGCTATCTGAGCGACCCTTATGACGGCGCTTCTCCGCGCGCCGTGGCCAATGCGCTGGCCCGGCTCAAGCGCGGCGATTTGCTGTCGCCGTCCTCGACCCAGCGATTGCTCAATACGATGGGCAAGACCAAGACCGGCGCGATCCGGGTTCGGGCGGCATTGAAACCGGGGTGGTCCTGGAGTCACAAGACTGGGAGCGGACAGGTGCTTGGCGGCCGGGTCGGCGGGATCAACGACATCGGCCTGCTAACCGCGCCCGACGGGACGGTCTATGCGATGGCAATCTTCACCGTGCCCAACAAGTCGAACGGTTCGGCCCAGGCACTGATGCGGGCGACAACCAAGGCACTGATCACGGCGCACGAACGGCGGCGGCAAGGATATTGAATCGGGTTCGAGCGTTGCCAGAGACCAGCACAAGGAGTCGACCATGCGCGTACTTCTGCCACTTGCCGCCGCTGCGACCCTCGCGGGATGCAATGCCTATGCCCAGCCGGCCGGGCCGATCCCGGTCCAAGCTAATGCCGGCGCCAATTCCAACGGGCGCAATCAATGCTTCTACGCCGCCAACGTCACCGGCTTCCGCCAGGGGCCGGGCGACATCGTCTACGTCAACACCAATGCCCGCGATTATTATGAATTGCGCACGCTCGGCTATTGCGCGGCGCGGCTCGATTTCGAGAATCGGATCGCGATCCGGACGCGCGGCGGAAGCTTCATCTGCTCGGGTAACGATGCGGAAATCTACATCCCCGACGCGCTCGGATCGACTTATTGCCCGGTACGGTCGAACAGGAAGCTGTCGCCGCAAGAGGTGGCAACGTTGAGGGCCCAGAAGCGATAGCGAAGTCGCGGAAGACCATTTGCCAACGGCAAATGTCTGGAGCGGGCGAAGGGATTCGAACCCTCGACCCCAACCTTGGCAA
>JBBQTM010000020.1:0-25253 GCA_038234545.1 Sphingomonadales bacterium | reverse complement strand
CCCATGCCCCTGCTCCTTATGTGGTGCCGCCATCTTGTGCCCCCGCATCGCAATCGACAACCGCCGCCCCCGGCCAAATGTCACAAAAGTGTCAAATTTGTTGAATGACGGAAGAAGGCGACTTAGGCGGTGCGGGCGCTGCCGGGTAAGTCGGTGTCGCCAGGGGGTATTATCCGTCAAATTGCTGCTCTTCCCTACCGGTCATCCGGTCCGGCGCTCGACTCCCCGGTGTCGGTGCTGCTCGTCACCTCGCGCGAGACCAAGCGTTGGGTAATTCCGAAGGGGAATCTGGCCGGCGGTGTCGCGCCCCACATTGGTGCAGCTGAAGAAGCGTTCGAGGAAGCCGGGGTGGTTGGCGCGATTTGCCCGGTAGCGCTCGGCACATTCCGTTACCGCAAGCGCAAGGGCAGCGGAGCGTCGCTGATGGCCGACGTCGAAGTGTTCCCGCTGGCGGTCAATCGGGAACTCGACGACTGGCCCGAAAAAGCCGAGCGCGAACGACGCTGGTTCAGCCTGGCTGGGGCTGCCGCGGTCGTCGACGAACCCGACCTCGCCGATCTTATCCGGTCGTTCGGGGCAAGCGAATTCAACAAAGCGGCGCAACGCACCGGAATGCTTTCCGTGGTCGCCGAAAGATCGAAAGTGGGTCCCATGTTTGCCTGGTTCCAGCGACTCCTGCCCAAAACAGGCGGGTTCTTCGAATTGTTCGAAGCGCATGCGGTGGCCGTTCTAGCGGCCGCCGATGCAACGGGTCGATTGTTCCAGGGCGGCCCCAAGTGCCACCAGCATATTCGCGAAATTCGCGAGCGCGAGCATGACGCGGACGAGATCGTCCGCGAGATGCTAACCACCACCCGGCAGACTTTCCTTACCCCGTTCGACCGCGGCGCGATCACCGCCTTGATCGGCGCTATGGACGATGCAATCGACGAGATGCAGTCGGCGGCGTCCGCCGTCGATGTCTACCAGATGACGCAATTCGACGCTCCGATGCGCGACATGGTGGCGATCGCCGTCGATGCGGCGCGCCTCGTAGCCGAAGCAATGCCGTTGATGCGCGACGTCGCCAAAAATAGTGCTCGCCTGCACGAATTGACCGAGCGATTGATCCGCATGGAAGGGCACGGTGACGAGATACACACTGCCGGCCTCAAGGCGGCATTCCAGACTTATCGCGATACCAGCCCGATCAGCTTCGCCGTCCGCCGCGAAATCTACAAGCATCTCGAACGCATTATCGACGCGTTCGAAGATGTCGCCAACCAGATCGACAGCATCGTCATCGACCACGCCTGACGCCGGGGAGGCCAACGATGCACGAACTCGCGTTTCCATTGCTTGTCGGACTGGTCATCCTGGCACTGGCGTTCGATTTTCTGAACGGCCTGCACGATGCCGCCAACTCGATCGCCACGGTCGTCGCGACCAAATTGCTGCGCCCCGTCCAAGCGGTCGCCTTTGCGGCATTCTTCAACTTCGCGGCCTATTTTCTGATCCTGTGGATCCCGGAACTGCACAAGGTCGCCGACACGGTCGGCAAGGGCCTGATCGACAAGGATATGGTGTCGCCAGCGGTGGTCTTCGCTGCGCTCGTCGGTGCAATGTTCTGGAATGTGGTGACCTGGCTGAAGGGTATTCCTTCCTCGTCCAGCCATGCATTGGTCGGCGGGATCGTCGGGGCCGGGGTTGCAGCGGCGGGCTTCGGCACGATCCAGTGGAGCGGACTCACCAAGACTCTGCTCTTCATCCCCCTTGCTCCGCTCATCGGAATGGCGGTGGCCCTGCTGGTGATGCTGATTTCGAGTTGGCTCGCTCGCTGGGCGAGTGCACGCGGGGCGGAGCGCGTGTTCCGTGCGATGCACCTGGTATCGTCGGCCGGCTATTCGCTGGGCCATGGGCTGAACGATGCGCAAAAGACGATGGGGATCATCACTGTCCTGCTTTACTCGACCGGCTATCTTTCGGGTGAATTCCACGTCCCTCACTGGGTCGCGATCAGCTGCTACATCGCGATCGGGCTCGGCACGCTGATGGGCGGCTGGAAGATTATCGAGACGATGGGCAGCCGGATCACCAAATTGTCCCAGCACCAGGGATTCGCCGCCTCAACCGGCGGCTCGATCATGCTGTTCAGCGCAAGCTGGGCCGGCATTCCCGTATCCACCACGCACACGATCACCGGCGCGATCATCGGCGCCGGGGTCGCGCGGCGCGAATCCGCAGTGCGGTGGGGAGTGGCGAAAAGCGTCGTCTTCGCCTGGCTGATCACCATCCCCTGCTCGGCTGCAGTCGCGGCGTTGTTCTACGCACTGACCCGCCTTTTCTGAGTATCAGGTCGGCCACGCTCGTTGCGAAAACCGCGCTTTTAGTTGGTCTTCGTTTTCGGCGTGATCGCGGCCGGCTTCGCCGCGGCGAGGGTCGGCCCCTTGGCGATTGCCGCGCTCAGCGTTCCGGCTTCGGGGCACGGACCCGCACACAGCGCCTGCAGCTTGGCGAGTACTTCCTTGGCCCGCGCGGCGGCGCCAAGCTCGACCATTGCCTGACCCTGCACCGTCATGGCGCTGCGATCGGTGGGTTCGAGCGCTAGCGCCTTGTTGGTGAAGCGGATCGCCTGGCCGTAGAGCTTCTGCTTCGACGCCACCCGCGCCATCGCCACGAAGGCCGCGCGGTTGCGCGGATCGACCGCCAGTGCGGCTTCGAAATTATCGTCGGCCTCGAGATATTTGCCGGCCGCGGCGGCGGTTTCGCCCTGCTTGAGCAACTGAGTCGAGCGCGGCGCGATCTGGTCGTCGGGGCGCTGGCTTGCGGAGGGCACGGCCATGGACGAGGCCGCGAGGCCGAACACCAGGGCGATCGGGGACAGACGCATCAAACTCTCCAATCCATTTCGACTGCTTCCTAGCATGGCCTCCCCAGCCGTGCGACGAAAAATCCGTCGGTGCCGTCGTGACCCGGGGTCAGCAACTTGCCGCCACCATCCGCCCGTCCGACACCGTCGAGCACGTCCTGCACCACCCAGGATGAATGGCGTCCTAAGAAATCCGCCACCTGACCGGCACCTTCGCGCGCCAGAAGCGAACAGACGGCATAGACCAGGGTTCCGCCGGGCCGGACCAGCGGTACCGCGAGATCGAGTAATTGCGCCTGCAGCACGACGACCTTGTCGAGGCTGTCGGGGTTGAGTCGCCAGCGCCCCTCCGGATTGCGCCGCCACGTCCCGCTGCCCGAACAGGGGGCATCGACCAGCACCAGGTCGGCCTGCCCTTCGAGATCCTCGAGCTGCTCGGCCTCGCGCCCGCCGTCGAGCAGCCGTGTGTCGATCGTGGCACCGGCGCGCGCCGCCCTCGGCGCCAGCTTCGACAAGCGGCCGCGATTATTGTCGCACGCGATGATGTCCGCCCCCGGCGCCATCGCCGCCAGTGCCAGTGCCTTGCCTCCGGCCCCGGCGCACAAGTCGATGATATTGGCTAGCGGCGCGGGGTCGCAGGCCAGCGCGATCAGCTGGCTGCCCTCGTCCTGCACCTCGACCTGGCCGCTCAGATAGGCCGGATGCTTGTCGATCTTACTGTCGGACGGAAGCCTTATACCCCAGGGACTTAGCGGCGTTTCTTCAGCTCCATCGAACAGTGCGATCGCCGCGGCCCGAGTGATGCTCGCAGTGCGAACCCGAAGGTCCAGCGGCGCCCTTTCCAGCAGCGCCGGCCACTCGTCCGGAGTCACCAGCGGTGACAATTCCCCCTCGATCCACCCCGGGATCAACCGCTCCGCCGCGGCGCTTTCATGCTCGCCAACCGCCCCCGGCCCATGCCCGCCCTCACCGAACAGCGCGGCTGCATCCTCCAGCCCAAGCATCGCCGAGCGCCCGGTATCCGGCCGCTCCCCGGAACGCCGGATGGCGCGATACACCAACTCCCGCACCGCTCGCCGATCCTTCGATCCGGCATAGCGGCGCGTCTTGAAATAATTGCTGACAATAACATCCGCAGGCGGCCCGTCGTCGCGCGCCGCGGCGATCACCTCGTCGAGGATCTCGATTCCGGCCTGCACTCGGGCGGCGGGGGTCATGATCTAACGGGTCGGGTAATTGGGTGCTTCACGCGTGATTGCGACATCATGGACATGGCTTTCGCTCAGCCCCGCATTGGTGATCCGCACGAACCGTGCGCGGCTTTGCAAGTCGGATATCGTCGCCGCGCCGGTATAGCCCATCGCCGCCTTCACCCCTCCGACCAATTGGTGGACGATATCGCGCACCGGCCCCTTGACCGGCACTTGCCCCTCGATCCCTTCGGGCACCAGCTTGAGCTGGTCCGAAATGTCCTGTTGGAAATAGCGATCCGCCGATCCCCGCGCCATCGCCCCGACGCTACCCATGCCGCGATACGATTTGTAGGCGCGGCCCTGGTAGAGAAAACTTTCGCCCGGCGCTTCGTCGGTTCCGGCGAGCAACGATCCGACCATCACTGTCGACGCCCCGGCGGCCAGCGCCTTGGCGATATCGCCCGAGGTGCGGATGCCCCCGTCGGCGATCACCGGCACCCCCGCTTTGGCGGCAGCGGCAGCGGCGTCCAGGATCGCGCTGAGTTGCGGCACCCCGACCCCGGCGACGATCCGCGTGGTGCAGATCGACCCCGGCCCGATCCCGACCTTGATCGCGTCTGCCCCAGCTCCCGCCAAGGCCGAGGCAGCCTCGCCCGTCGCCACATTGCCGGCAATCACTTGCACCCGGTTGGACAGGGTCTTGACCCGTTCGACCGCGCGCGAGACTTCGACGTTGTGGCCATGCGCGGTGTCGATCACCACGCAATCGACCCCGGCGTCGATCAGCGCCTGCGATCGATCGAACCCCTTGTCGCCGACCGTCGTAGCGGCGGCGACCCGCAAGCGACCTTCGCCATCCTTGGTGGCGAGCGGCGACGCGACCGATTTCTCGATGTCCTTGACCGTGATCAGCCCGACGCAATGCTGGGCGCCGTCGACTACCAGCAATTTCTCGATCCGCCGCTGATGGAGAATCCGCCGTGCTTCTTCCTGACTGGTGCCGAGCGGAACAGTGGCGAGATTGTCGCGGGTCATCAATTCGCTGACCGGCTGCTTCGGATGCTCGGCGAAGCGAACGTCACGGTTAGTCACGATCCCGGCCAGCTTGCCATTGGCCTCGACCACCGGAATGCCGCTGATCTTATGAAGCCGCATCAGCTCTAGCGCTTCGGCCAGCGTCTGGTCCGGGCGCATGGTGATCGGATTGACCACCATCCCGCTCTCGAACCGTTTGACCGCGCGCACCGCGGCGCATTGCGCCTCGACGTCGAGATTGCGGTGAAGCACGCCGATCCCGCCGAGATGGGCCATGGCGATTGCCATGTCGGCCTCGGTCACCGTGTCCATCGCCGATGAAAGCAGGGGAATGTTGAGCGGGATCTCGCGGGTCAGGAAGCTGCGCGTATCCGCTTGGCTTGGAAGCACCGAGGATTCTCGTGGCTGGAGGAGCACGTCGTCGAACGTCAGCCCCAGCGGAATGTCGTCAATGCGGTTGGAATCGGCCATGCGCGCCTTTGGCAGGACCGGAGCGATTCGCCAAGGGGGTCACCGACCCAGTTGCGGCACTCGCGGGGAAGTTGGGGAAAACCTGCGGCTGGCCGCGCGCCGGATCATTTCGAGATGGAGGTTGGCGTCGTCGACCGCCCCGCCAAGGTCGGTCTCGGGCCGAAGCTCATCGCCCGGCGCATGATATCGCGTGTCGATGAACCGCTGCAGCAATTTGAGGTCGCTGAAGCTGCCCCCCGCCATTATCATCGGCGCACCGCGCTCGGCCAGCACCCATCCGTCCTGGCGGCGGAGGAAATTGTCGGCCTCGCGGTCTCCGTCCCAGCCCCGTCCAAGCGCCGACGCAGCCTGCCGGACGAGCGGCTCCAGCCGCGAATTCGGCGGCGAAATCATCGCAACCCGCGATCCCGCCGACGCGACCGCGACCATATCGAGATTGAAACCGGCAACGATGCTCGCCAGCGGCAGCGGCGGACGATCGGCAAAGGCGCGTGCCCCGAGCAGACCCCATTCCTCGGCGCTGGTGGCAACGAACCAGACATCGCGATCGAGGCCCAGTTTGGCGATCTGCCCGGCGACCGCGATCATCGCCGCCACGCCGCTGCCATTGTCGACCGCCCCGTTGCAGATCCTGTCCGGAGCCTTGGGCGCGCAAACCCCGAGATGATCCCAATGTGCCATCAGCAGAACCGCCTTGCCATCGGGGCGACGACCCCGCGCGACCCCGACTACATTGTGGCTCGTAAAGCTGCCGAGCCGCACCGCCTGCGCCAGGAACTCGCCTTGCGGACCGGCAACCGGCGGCGACGGATGCTTGGCAGCGACCGTGAACGGATCGAGGTAAGGCCTCATCCCACGCGAACCACTCGTCAGCCCGGCGTCGCGAAACCGCTCTGCAATGAAGTCGATGGTCTTAGCCTCCCCCGCCGTCCCCGCCATCCGGCCCTCGAAGTCATCGCTGGCCAGCGTCGCGACAATGGGTCGCAAGTTGCCTTCGGTAATTGCGGGCACGGAAGCGCTAGGTGGAACAGTGGTACAAGCGGCGATGGACAGTGCCGCGAGGATCGGCAAGAACCTCATCGACGCCCGAGCAACCGCCGCGCCGCCGCGACATGCAAATCTTCGATCATCGCCCCCTCGAACCGTTCCGCCCCCCCAGTCGCTGCGGCCACCAGTCGCTCAGCGCGGGCAATCTCCGCCTCCGTCGGTGCGAAAGCCGCACGGGTGACGGCGATCTGGTCGGGGTGGATCAGCGATTTACCGTCGAACCCAAACGCTCGACCCTCGCGCGCCTGCGCTTCCAGCCCGGCGGCATCGTCGAGCTGGTTATAGACTCCGTCGAACACCGCGATCCCGGCGGCCCGCGCCGCCAGGACGGCCAGTTGAAGCGAGGCGGATACGGCGCTCCGGTCGAATGCCGGCAGTCGTAGATCATAGGACAAATCATTGGTGCCAACGATCAGTGCAGCGACCGAGCGCGCAATCGCCGGCGCCGCAAGCACCCCGGAGGCAGTCTCGATCATCGCCGCGACCGGCTTCCCGCTAATCTCCAGTGGCATACCGACCATCGGTACGACGACGAAATCACAGTCGGAGACCAGCGCCGCGGCCAGATCCGCCACATGATGCCGACTGCCAATCCCGTTGACCCGGATCCCGACCGGCATCGGCCAACCCCCGGCAACCGCCTCGACCGCCTCGGCCCGGGCGCGATCCTTGTCCTCCGCCTTCACTGCATCTTCCAGGTCGAGCACCACCAGGTCCGCCGCCGACTCGCGAGCCTTCGCGATCGCGCGCGGATTGCTCGCTGGTAGAAAAAGCAGCGCCGGTCTGCCGAACAAGTCGAGTGTCATGTCGAATTCTCTTCCCGAAGGCTTCGCAGCCTTGCATCATGGCGGGGTCTCAAGGGGAAAACCATGCTTACCTTCCTGACTGTGCTTGCCGTCCTGGCGCTGATCATCGTGGTGATGAGTGTCAAGATCGTCTCCCAGGGTTATCGTTACACCATCGAACGCTTCGGTAAGTTCGTTCGCGTCGCCGAGCCCGGACTCAATCTGGTTACGCCGTTCGTCTACCGCGTCGGTCGCAAGATCAACATGATGGAGCAGGTGCTCGACATTCCGGGGCAGGAGATCATTACCAAGGACAATGCGATGGTCGCGGTCGATGGTGTGGTTTTCTTCCAGGTACTCGACGCGGCCAAGGCAGCGTACGAAGTTAGCGACCTTTATGCCGCGATCATGGCGCTTTCGACCACCAATTTGCGCACCGTGATGGGATCGATGGACCTCGACGAGACCTTGTCCAAGCGTGACGAGATCAATGCCCGTCTGCTGGTCGTGGTCGACCAGGCGACCGAAAGCTGGGGGGTCAAGATCACCCGGGTCGAGCTGAAGGACATCCGCCCGCCGGCCGACATCGTCAACGCCATGACCCGCCAGATGAAGGCCGAACGCGAAAAGCGCGCCGCGATCCTCGAAAGCGAGGGGATGCGCCAATCGGAGATCCTCCGCGCCGAGGGCGAGAAGCAGGCCAAGATCCTCCAGGCCGAGGGGCTCAAGGAGGCCGCCTTCCGCGAAGCCGAGGCGCGCGAGCGCTCCGCGCAGGCCGAGGCCAATGCGACCAAATCGGTCAGTGACGCGATTGAAAGCGGAAGCGTCCAGGCGATCAACTATTTCATCGCCCAGAAATATGTCGAGGCGATCGGCAAGTTCGCCACCTCGCCCAATGCCAAGACCATTCTGTTCCCGGTCGAGGCGACCCAGTTGATGGGCACGCTGGGCGGGATCGGCGAATTGGCGCGCGAGGCGCTTGGCGACAAGGCCGCGATCGTGCCGACGCCAACCGTGCCGCGGGTCGATTCGCGGAGGGGCGAGTGACGGACCTTCCCGCTGGCTGGTTATGGGCGATCGGCGGCCTGATCCTGCTGATCGCGGAGATCGTCGCGCCCGGGTTTTTCCTGATCTTCCTGGGCGTCGCGGCCATCGCAACCGGCTTGTTCACTCTGTTGTTCGACCTCAGCCTGGCGCCACAACTGATATTGTTCATCATCTACACCGCGCTGGCGGTGATGATTGGCAAGCGCTGGTATGCCGAGCCCGCCAACACCGACCAGGCGCTGCGCCTCAACGATCCGAGCGAACGAATGGTCGGTAAGTCGGTGCTGGTGGTCGATCCTGTCGACGAACATGGCGGCCGCGTCCGGGTTGGCGACGGCGAATGGAGCGCGCGCGGCGGGCCCGCCCCGGCAGGATCACGGGTGCGGGTCGTCGCGGTCGATGGTAATTGCCTTTTGGTCGAAGGCGGAACGCTGCTGGGCGAGACCCAATCCAAGGAGTAAATCGTGTTCAACCCCCTGTTTTCGCGTCGCGAGGCGCTCGGATCGATCGGCGCGGTGGGCGCATTCGGACTGCTTGGTGGGTGCGCTACCATTCCTGCCGCGGTCGCTCGCTCGACCAGCGAGGCCGACGCGGTCGCCTTGCTCGACTCGATCGCCGAAAATTTGCTCATGCAGTCGCCCGAAAGCGCGACTTCGCTTGGCATCGACAAAGGCACTCGATCCGCGTTTCGCTCACGACTGGCGGACCGTTCGGCGGCCGGCCAGGCGCGAATCTGGGCCATGCTTCGCACCGACCTGGCCCGCGCCAATGGAATCGACACCGCCGGGCTGACCTTTGCCACTCGCACCAGCGTCGATGTCGTCCGCTCGGCCTATCGCATCGCGCTCGAAGGATTTGCCCTTCCCTATGGTGACGTCGCGGTGGGCGGGTGGCGCAATACGCCCTATGTCGTGATTCAGAATGTCGGTGCCTACCTCGACGTGCCGCGCTTCCTCGACAGCGATCACAGCATCGCCAATGCCGCCGACGCCGAGGCCTATATCGCGCGGATGGAGAGTTTTGCGGTCCAGCTCGATGGCGAGACTGGACGCCTCAATGCCGCCACCGCCGCGGGCGCGATCCCGCCAGCCTTCCTGCTCGACAAGGCGATGATGCAGATGCGCCAAAGCCTGGACGGGGCCAAGAAAGGTGGCGGGCTGGTCGAATCGATTGAGCGCCGGACCAAGACGATCCCCGGCGACTGGGCGGCGCGCGCCCGGGCAATCGCCCAGCAGAAGATCGCCCCCGCCCTCACCCGCCAGCTGGCCGTGCTACGTGAGCAGCGCCGCTGGGCGACGATGGACGCCGGCATGTGGGCGCGACCGGGCGGCGAGGCTTATTATAACTGGGCGCTGAAAGCTTCGACCACGACCACCATGGCCCCCGACGAAATCCACCAGCTGGGCATCGACACGCTGGCGAAGCTGCATGGCGAGATGGACGTCATTCTGAAAAAGCTCGGCCTGACCCAGGGGACGGTCGGGAAAAGGATGCAGGCGCTGGCCAAGGATCGCCGCTTCACTTTCAACGACAATGATGCCGGCCGCGCCGAGGTGCTTGCCTATATCCAGCAGCGACTGGGCATCATCCGCGCCAAGATGCCCGAGGCGTTCCGCACCCAGGTCCGCGGTAACCTGGAGGTCCGTCGCCTTCCGCCCGAGGAGGAACCCGGCGCCCCCGGCGCGTACGGCGGCGCGGGGTCGATCGACGGCACCCTGCCGGGCAAATTCTGGATCAACCTGAAACCCGGCTTCGACCACACCCGCTACAGCCTGCCCTCGCTGACCCATCACGAAGCGATCCCGGGCCATGTCTGGCAGGGCGAATATGCCAACCAGCTGCCGCTGATCCGCGCCTTGCTGGCGTTCAACGCTTATTCCGAAGGCTGGGCGCTGTATGCCGAGCAACTGGCCGACGAGCTTGGCGTCTATGACGATTTCGAGGCCGGGCGGCTGGGCTATCTCGAATCGATCGCCTTTCGCGCCTGCCGACTGGTGGTCGACACCGGCCTCCACGCCAAGCGCTGGACCCGCGAACGGGCGCGAGCCTTTTTCAACGAAGCATTGGGCAGCCCCAATGAGAGCGAAGTCGACCGCTATTGCAGCTGGCCGGGCCAGGCCTGCGGCTACGAAGTCGGCCACCAGGAAATCGACCGCCAGCGCACCCGCGCCCGCACCGCGCTCGGCGCGCGCTATGATTTGCGCGATTTCAACGACACGGTGGTCAAGGGCGGCAACGTCCCGATGGACGTGCTGGCCCGCAACATCGACGATTACGTCGCGCGGGGTCGGGTTTAGGGCAGAACGGCGAGGTCCGGCTCGACCCACCCGCGCCGAGCCTCGACCGACATCAGTCGCTCCTTCGACCAGAAGCGTAGCGGCCAGTCGCGACGGCCCATGGACGAGTGAAGCATATCGTTGACGATGTCATAAATTGGCGCGGCGCGGTTAACTTCGCTCAGGAACAGCCGCACGCCATAGAGGTACGCCCGCGTGATCGTGTCGTGATAGCCCTGGGTGTCGTCATTAACCCCGCCGACGCTTTCGTTATAGCGCCGGATCAGGCCGGGGAGCGCGGTGTCGAGGTCGATCTCGGGATGCT
Organism: Sphingomonadales bacterium; assembly: GCA_038234545.1. Lineage (GTDB taxonomy): Bacteria > Pseudomonadota > Alphaproteobacteria > Sphingomonadales > Sphingomonadaceae > Sphingomicrobium. Next base: position 14,226 of record JBBQTM010000020.1, on the reverse strand, counting down.
CGATCAGCAAATAAGTGGTGGCGGCGAGATGGGCCTCGTGGGTCCATTCGGCCCGCGGCAGAATACGCGAAAGCAACCCTTCGCCGACGTGGGCCACGGCGGCGGGGTTCGCGAAGTGGCGAATCATATGGTCAGTCATGGATCGGGCTTTCAAATCAGAAACCCGATCATGGACCGGGCACGCTAGGCGGCGGCGGACACTTTCGGGCCCGATTGTCGCACGCCTTCCTCGACATGCTCGGCAAACTGGCCGAAATTATCGACGAACAGGTCCACCAGCTTGGCCGCCGTGCGGTCATATTCGTCATTGTCCGACCAGGTCGAACGCGGGTCGAGAATCGCGGTGTCGACTCCCGGTACCGCAACCGGCACTTCGAACCCGAAGTTCGGATCCTTGCGGAACTCGGCCTGGTTGAGGCTGCCGTCTAGCGCGGCATTGAGCAAAGCGCGGGTTACCTTGATCGGCATGCGCTTGCCGGTGCCGTACTTGCCGCCGGTCCAGCCGGTGTTGACCAGCCAACACTGCGCCCCGCCCTTTGCAATGCGCTCCTTCAGCAAATTGCCGTACACGCTGGGATGGCGCGGCATGAAGGCGGCGCCGAAGCAGGTCGAGAAGGTCGCTTCCGGTTCGGTCACGCCGATCTCGGTGCCGGCGACCTTGGCGGTGTAACCCGACAGGAAATAGTACATCGCCTGGTCGGCGGTCAGCCGCGCGATCGGAGGCAGCACACCGAACGCGTCGGCGGTGAGCATGATGACGTTCGACGGCGCGGGACCGAGGTTGCGTTCCGACACGTTCGGGATGAACTCGATCGGATAGGCGCCGCGCGTATTTTCGGTCTTGCTGGCGTCGGTGAAGTCGAGCTCGCGCGTCACCTCGTCCATGGCGACGTTCTCGAGGATCGTGCCGAACATCTGCGTGGTGGCGTAGATTTCCGGCTCGCCCTCGGCCGACAGATTGATCATCTTGGCGTAGCAACCGCCTTCGAAGTTGAACACCGCCTCGTCCGACCAGCCATGTTCGTCGTCGCCGATCAGGGTGCGGCTGGCGTCCGCCGACAGCGTGGTCTTGCCGGTGCCCGACAGGCCGAAGAAAATCGCGCTCTTGCCATCGGCCCCGATATTGGCCGAGCAATGCATCGGCATCACGCCCTGCGCGGGCAGCAGGAAGTTGAGAAGGCCGAACACGCCCTTCTTCATTTCACCGCTATATTCGGTATTGCCGATCAGGATCAGCTTGTCGGTGAAGTTGACCGCGATCACCGTATCGCTGCGGCAGCCGTGGCGCACAGGGTCGGCCTTGAAGCTGGGCAAGTTGACGATCGTATATTCGGGGACGAAGTCGGTCAGCTGCTCGTCCGACGGACGGACCAGCAGGGTGCGGATGAATAGATTGTGCCACGCCATCTGGTTGACGACCCGAACGTTCACGCGATATTCCGGCTGCGACCCGCCGAACAGGTCGGCGACATAAAGCTCTTCCTGTTCGCCCAGCGCGGCCATGAAGTCGGCCTTCAGATTGGCCCAATGCTCGCCCGACATCGGCTGGTTGATCGGGCCCCAGTTGATCGTGTCTTCGGTCGTGGCATCGCGGACGATATACTTGTCCTTGACGCTGCGTCCGGTGAATTTTCCGGTATCGACCAGCAACGCGCCGTGAGCAGTAAGCTTGCCTTCGCCGCGCTCGACCGCTTCTTCGACCAGCGGACCGGTGGTCAGGTTCCACGACAGTTTCGCTTTAGTCTCGATCCCTTGGGCGTCCAACCCATGCGCCGGAATACGCTCGCTCACAATCATGCTCCTGTTCTCAAACATAGGGGCGGCGCTCCTGCCGGAACACCGCCACAACTGGGCGCGCCTATAACCGGCGCGACGCTTGCGGTCAAAGTGCTTGGTCGCTTATCTAGCGCGGATCGCGCCACTATTCCCGGCGGTGCAGGCGAGGGAGCACGAATGAGCCATGTCATCGCGCTCGTCGACGACGATCGCAACATATTGACCTCGGTGTCGATCGCGCTCCAGGCCGAGGGCTTCGGTACGCGTGTCTATTCCGACGGCGCGACGGCGCTTAAGGCGTTCGCCGACAATCCCCCAGATCTCGGCGTGTTCGACATCAAGATGCCGCAGATGGACGGCATGGAGTTACTCCGCCGGCTTCGCGAAATGGGCGGGCTGGCCGGCGCGATGCCGGTGATCTTCCTGACCTCGAAGGATGACGAGCTGGACGAGGCGCTGGGGCTGGCGATGGGCGCCGACGATTATATCGCCAAGCCGTTCAGCCAGCGTCTGCTGATGGCCCGGATCCGCGCCATCCTGCGCCGCCGCGATCTCGAGCGCGGGGTCGTGATCCAAGACAATGACGAACCGGTTGAGGAATTGATCGTCCGCGGCCGGTTGGTGATGGATCCGGCCCGGCACAAGGTACGCTGGGGCGACCAGGAGGTGGTCCTGACGGTCACCGAATTCATGATCCTCGACGCGCTCGCCCAGCGCCCGGGGGTGGTCAAATCGCGCAACCAATTGCTCGACATTGCCTATCAGGATGACGTCTATGTCGACGACCGCACCATCGACAGCCACATCAAGCGCATCCGGCGCAAGTTCCGCGCGGTCGATGACCAATATGATGCTATCGAAACCCTCTATGGAGTCGGCTACCGCTTCTCAGAAGAATGACGAGTCCGACCTTGCGTTGAGCTGGTCGGGGCGATGGACCCTGACCCATCGCATTCTGGCAGTGAACATCTTGACGCTGGCGATCGTTGCCTTGTCGATCATTTACCTCGATGCCTATCGGAATCAGCTGCAGGTCGAGCGGCAGGCGCGGATATTAAGCGAAGCGCGGATTACGGCTCTGGCGATCGATCGCTCGCCCGCCAGCGCCGACGCGGATTTGCTCCAGTCGATCGGACGCGCCAGCCGCTCGCGACTGCGCATTTACGATCGATCTGGGATGCTGATCCAGGATAGCTGGGCCGCCTCGGCGCGAACCTATGCCTTGCGCGACCCGGCGACCGAGGCCTGGCGCAAGGATGTCGCACGGGCGCTCGACCGCGGGTTCAATGTGCTGGTTCGCGAACCATCGCCCGAGGACTTCATTGAGGCCAAGGTCGATACCGCCAACGAGTGGCCAGAAATCGGCGAGGCGCGCGCGATCGGGAAATCGATTGTGAAAGTGCGCCAAGCACCCGACATGACGCCTGTATTTTCGGCTGCAACCCCGATCGCCGACGGATCGATCTTGCTGATCACCGCCAACGATGTCGACTTCACTCGCACCGTGCGTAGCCAGCGTGGCGCACTGGCGATCGCGCTGGGCGTTGCAACCTTGCTGTCGATCCTGTTGTCCTTGTTCCTGGCGCGAACCATCGTCCGGCCGCTGCGGCGGATCGCGATTGCCGCGCATCGTGTCCGGCTTGGCCGGGCGCGCGAGGTCAAGGTCCCTCGCCTGCCGTCGCGCCGGGACGAGATTGGCATGCTGGCGCGGTCGGTCAGCGACATGAGCCAGTCGCTCAGAATGCGGATCGACAATATCGAAGCCTTCGCCGCCGACGTGACTCACGAGTTGAAGAACCCGCTCGCGTCGCTGCGCAGCGCGGTCGACGGGCTCGACCGGATCGACGACCCCGCCTTACGTCGACAATTGCTCGACGTGGTTCGGCAAGATGTCGTCCGACTCGACCGGCTGATCGGCGACGTCAGCGAAGCGGCGCGAACCGACGCCGAGCTTGCACGAGCCCGCTTCGAGCCGGTCGATCTCGGTCCGCTGATCCAGCAGATCGTATCGGGTTGGGAGCAGCGCCGCGAAACCGGGACGGTGCGCCTCGCCTTCGCCCGCCCCCGCCGTGCCAGCACGATCGTGATCGGCGAGCCCGGCCGACTGGCGCGGGCGATCGACAACATCATCGACAATGCAATCAGCTTTTCGCCCCCCGACGGACTGATAGAAATTGCCGCGATCCACGTTGGCGACCGGATACTGATCCGGGTCGACGACGAAGGCCCCGGCGTGCCCGACGAATTGCGCGAGGCGATCTTCAATCGCTTCCATTCGGTCCGCCCGGCGAGCGAGAGCTTTGGCCGCCATTCGGGGCTCGGGCTGGCGATCGCACGGGCAATTGTCGAAGGGCATGACGGCGTGATCGACGTCGCCGATCGGGACGATGCACCATCAGGCGCGCGTTTCACCATCAACCTGCCGGCTGCGGCGGACGTGGCGGGTGCGGCATGAACTCGCATCTGTCGTCCGAAATGCTCCACGCCACGACGGTCGCCAAACATGGTCGCGCGGTGATCATCACAGGGCGATCAGGGTCGGGGAAGTCGGACCTTGCGCTGCGCCTGTTTGATCGCGGCTTCAGCCTCATCAGCGACGACCAGACGATGGTGCGCAAAACCGATAGTCGCCTGATCGCCAGCGCGCCGCCGACGATCAAGGGGAAACTGGAAGTACGCGGGATCGGCATCGTCGAGATTGAATCGGTCGATGACGCACTGGTGTGCCTGATCGTCGAATTGTCCGAAGCGGTCGAGCGCATGCCCGAGGCGGGACTGACGCGAAAGCTGCTCGGGATCGCCGTCCCCTTAATTGGGATCGACGCGATGGGCGCTTCGGCGCCGGCCAAGGTGGAAATCGCGCTCGACCAGCTGGGGCAGGCCGCGTGACCGGCAACGTGCTCCCCCGTCTCATTCTGGTCACGGGCATGTCGGGCGCGGGCAAGTCGACCGTGCTCGACGCGCTCGAGGATATGGGTTGGGACTGCGTCGACAACCTCCCCGTCGCGTTGCTGAGCGACTTCGTTCATGGCGAGCACAAAGCCGGTCAGCGTGTGCCGGTTGCGGTGGGGATGGATGCGCGGAGCCGGGGGTTCGATGCCCAGCGGCTGCCCGAGATCGTCCGCTCGATCGAGGGCGTACGCCCCGAGATTCTCTACCTCGATTGCTCCGGTGCGGAGCTGATTCGCCGCTACGACGAGACCCGTCGACGTCATCCGCTGGCGCTCGACCGACCGGCGGAAGATGGCATCGCCCGCGACCGGGGAATGACTGCCGCGCTTCGGGTCGCGGCCGATTCGGTGCTCGACACGACCGATCTGACGCCGTCTGAACTGCGCGACGAGCTTCGCCGCCGCTACGGCGAGGACCGCGACCAGCCGGTCATCACCATCACCTCGTTCGGCTATATGCGGGGCATGTCGCGCACTGCAGACCTGGTGTTCGACATGCGCTTTGTGCCCAATCCCTACTGGATCGACGAACTGCGCCCGCTGACCGGGCTGGACCTAGCGATTCAGGACTATTGCGCCGCCGACCCGGGATGGTCGCGATCGATGGCGTCGATAGAATCGCTTCTATCCGACCTTATTCCCCGCTATTGGGCCGCCGGCAAAAATTATCTTACGGTGGCATTCGGCTGCACCGGAGGGCGTCACCGATCGGTGGCCGCCGCGGTCGAATTGGCGGAACGGTTGCGTGTGGCGGGGTTTCCGGCGAATATCCGGCACCGTGACCTCTCCTCCCCGCCGAGCGATCGAGTTGAAGACGTCCGCCCCGACGGGACGGCCAGTGAACCAGGTGAATAGATGATCGGATTAGTGTTGGTGACCCACGGCCGTCTGGCGGTCGAGTTCATCACGGCTTTGGAGCATGTCGTCGGCCCGCAGGAAGCGGTCGAGGGCATTTGCATCGACGCCGATGACGATATGGAAGTGCGGCGCAAGGACATTGCCGACGCAATCGCCCGGGTCAGCGATGGCCAGGGGGTGATCATCCTGACCGATTTGTTCGGCGGCACCCCATCCAACCTTGCCATCAGCCTGATGAAGAGCAGCGATATCGAGGTCATCGCCGGGGTCAATCTGCCGATGCTGATCCGACTGGAGGGCGCGCGCAAAGTGATGGGCGTCCATGCCGCGGTCGCGGCCGCTCGGGAAGCCGGACGAAAATATATCAGCGTCGCCTCCGAAATCCTCGGGGAAGCCGCGGCTTGACCATGCTCAGCCGCACAGTGCTGATGACCAACAAGCGCGGGCTCCATGCCCGGGCCAGTGCCAAATTCGTCAATCTCGCCGCCGGCCTGCCATCGCACATCGAAGTCGAGAAGGATGGCAACAAGGTGTGCGGCACTTCGATCATGGGGTTGATGATGCTCGGTGCGGCAATGGGCGATTCGGTCGTGCTCCACGTGTCGGGCGACGGCGCCGCCGACTCGATCGAGCAGCTTGCCAGCCTGATCGAGGGTCGCTTCGGCGAGGACTGAGCCTTGCCCCGCGAAATCCATTCCTTCGCCAACGATACCGTCAAGCGGATCCGCGGGCTTCGCGACAAGAAGGAGCGCCGCGCCGAGGGCAAATTTTTGGCCGAGGGGCTGCGAATCCTGGCCGAGGCACGCGACAGCGGGTTGCTGCCGATGGTGATCGCTTATTCCCCCGTCAATGGCGTTCACCCGCTCGCCGCCGAGATCATCGCTGCGGCCGAGGCCGAGGGCGCCGACGTGATCGAGACCAGCCCCGACATCCTCGCCAAGATGAGCGGCAAGGACAATCCGCAGGCCATTCTCGGTGTCTACAAGCAGCCGCCGACCGGGCTTGAGGCGATCGACCGAGCCACCGCGCCGCTGTGGCTGGTGGCGCAGGCGCTGCGCGATCCTGGCAACATCGGCACCATGCTTCGAACCGGCGATGCGGTCGGCGCCGGCGGGCTGATCCTGGTCGACGATTGCGCCGATCCCTTCTCGGTCGAGGCGGTGCGGGCATCGATGGGCGCGATCTTTACCCAGAAGGTCGCGACCGCGCGGTGGGAGGAATTCCTGCCGTGGCTGCGGGGCGGAGCGGGGCAATTGGTCGGCACCAGTCTCAACACCGACACCGACTATCGCGACGCCACTTACAGCCCGCCCTGTTTCCTGCTGATCGGCAACGAGAGCCAGGGACTGCCGGCGGAATATGAGGCGGCGTGCGATATGCTGGTCAAGATTCCGATGGCGGGGCGGGCCGACAGTTTGAATGCAGCGGTCGCGGCGGCGGTGATGGCGTACCAGGTGAAAGCGAGTTGGCGATGAAGTGCAAAATCCTTGTCCTATGTGCCTTGCTGGCAGCCTGCGGCGCCCCCGCCGACCGGCTGACCGACGAGCAAGCAGCCGCACAGCAGAATTCGGCGATCGAGGAGACAATCGCAATCGAGGTTCCGGCGCCAATTGCCGCGTCGCCGCCCGCGCCACCTGCCCTCAGCTACGAAGCGCTCGGGACCGAGCCGGGCTGGGCGCTGACCGTCACCCCGAAAACGATCATCTACGAAGGCAACTACGGGTCGGTGACTATCACCGAGCCGACCCCGCCGCGCTTCCGCCCGGTGCCCGGCCGCTATGCCGGAACCCGCCTTGCCGTGACCATCGCGCCGGGGCCGTGCAATGACGGGATGAGCGACCGGACCTACCGCGACACGGTCACGGTGGTGGCCGATGGCAAGACGGTCAGCGGCTGCGGCGGCGGGACGATTGCCGATCCGAACCAACCGACCGAGCCCGACGACGACGCAGCGCTCAACACCAACTGACCCGGAACCGCTTTCACCCTCCGCACGTTTGTTGCGGTATGAGAATGATCCTCGGGCTTGTCCCCTTCGCGTTCGGTCTCGCTGCCTGCCAGACCGCCCCCTACCCGACCGAGCCGTATCCCGCGCCTTATCCGGGGCCGCCGGTCGATCGCGGGGAATATCGCGCAATCGGGACCGAGCCGTTCTGGGACCTGACCATCGGTCCGCGGATGACCTTCACCGACCGCGGCAACAATGTTTCGGTCAGCGAACTGACCCCGCCGGTGCAGAATGGTGTCGCGGGCGAAATCTATGGCGGTCGACGCCTGCGGGTGAACGTGGTCCATAGCCGGTGCAGCGACGGGATGAGCGGCCGATCCTATCCCGACACCGTGCAGGTGACGGTCGACGGCCGACGTTACCAGGGCTGCGGCGCGGCGGCGTCCTTCTTCCTGACGGTCGACGATCGCGGGAACCCGCAGATGACGTCGGCGCTGGCCGGCCCCGAGACCGCGCTCGAGCGGACCCGGTGGCGGGTGGTGCGGATCAACGGTCGCGCCGTGCCGCGCCGGGGCGATTACACCATCGACTTCGACAGCGGGCGGATCGCGGCCAAGTTCGGCTGCAATTCAATCGGCGCACCCTATTCGCAAAACGGCACGACGCTCGACGCCGGAATGCTGGCGACGACCCGGATGGCGTGCCCCAACATGCGCTTCGAAAGCGAGGGCAGCGCGATCCTGGACCAGGTGATGACCGTCGCGGTGACGGGGCGCAACCGGCTAACCCTGTCGAGCAACGCCGGGACGATCGACCTGGTGCGGCGCTAGCGAAGTTGATGAAGTTGATACGATACCCCCCTGAAACGGGGGGTCATCAATTTCAGAATCAACTTTGGCTATCGAGCGCCATTTTAGAGACGGTCGAGCTGATGCGGCGCAGGCGAAGTTGACTCGGTTGACTTACTTTCGCGTTTTCGCGTGACCTTCGTGATGTTCGTGATTTCACCGAACGTCGGACAAAGACGAATCGCAACGCGTAACACGCGTCCCGCCATGAGATTTGATAGTTTCAAAGAGCCGGATCGACGGTGACCGGCCAAATCCTATTTTGCAAGGAAATAACCTGATTGGTTAAGCCGCCGCATCGTCTTCGTTGGCGGACGGGGGCGGCAGCACTTTGTCGTCGCCGTAGCGTGCGAGCGCCTCGACTGGCGGCACCGCCTCGATCTCCCGCGCGCTCGGCTCGATATTCAACTCGCGGAACTTGCGGGCGGTGACCAGCGACCGGCTTTCGAACGACGATACGAAGCTGTTGTAATTGTTGACCGCGCTGGTCAGTCCGCTCCCGACCTTGCGCAAGTCCGATGCGGCCTTGGCCAGCCGATCGTATAATTCCTTGCCGAGCTCCCCGATCTGCCGCGCTTCCTTGGCCAATTTCTCCTGCCGCCAAACCGCCGCGACGGTGCGGGCGATGGCGATCAGGTTGGTCGGGGTGGCGAGCAGAACGCGCTTGTCGAACGCATAGTCCCACAGGGTCGAATCCTGCTCCAGCGCGGCGGACAGGAAATGCTCGCCGGGAATGAACATCACGACATAGTCGGGGGCGTCGGGAAACTGGTTCCAATAGGCCTTGGCGCCGAGCGTGTTGACATGATTGCGGATCGCCCCGGCATGGGTCGCGAGGTGAATCGCGCGCTCGCCCTCGTCGACCGCACCGAACGCATCCTGATAGGCATTGAGCGAAACCTTGGCATCGATCACCAGGCTTTGCCCGCCGGGGATACGAACGATGACGTCGGGCCGCATCCGCGCGCCCTCGTCATCGGTATGGCTGACCTCGGTGGCGAAATCGGCATGCTCGCTGAGGCCGCAACTTTCGAGCACGTTGCGCAACTGCTGCTCGCCCCAGCGGCCACGCGCCTTGGGGGCATTGCGAAGCGCGTTGACCAGTTTTGCGGCCTCCGCCGAAACGCGTTCAGTGCCTGATTTCATGGCCTCGATATGGCCGGTCAAAAGCCCGAACGCATCCTTGCGCTCACTTTCGACCTTGCTCACCGTCTCCTCATATTTCTGCAACCGTTCATGAACTGGCTGCAATAACGCCTTGAGATTGTTGCCGGACGTCGCTTCGCTTTCCTTGAACCGCTGGTCGGCGCGTTCGAGGAACTGCTTCTGCGCGCTTTCGAGTAATTTGCCGCCGACCTCGGCGAATTTGGTTTCGAGTGACTCAAGTTGTTGCTGGTGAGATCGGTCGCGCTCGTCCTGCGAAGCGACAAGTCCCGCGTAAAGTACCGATAGTTCGCCATGCTCGGTTCGAAGTGCTTCGATCGACCGGGCGTGGGAATCGCGCTCCTCTCGCACTCCATCGAGCTGGAGTCTGAGCGATTCCGCCACGCCCTCACCCGCCGCGCTTTTGCGCGATCCGACCAGCCAGCCGATGAGGCCGCCGACCGCCAGTGCGACGAGGAGGGGCAAGATCGCGGTCGTATCCAACATAGTCTCCATCGAACGGAACGAAATGCGAACATAGCCTCGCGGCCACGCTTGCTCAAGCGGAACATCCGTCCCATGCTGCCGTTCAAAGGGAAAGAGGAGAATCCATGTCTATTCGCAAGATGATCGCGCTTCACCCCAAGGACCAGAACAACCAGGCGCTGGGGGATGCGGTGCATCACCTGATGTATGCCGCCAAGATGAGCCTGTCCTGCGCCGATGCCTGTATGGCCGAGCCGGGACATGACATGACCCAATGTATCCGCTTGTGCCTCGACGCGTCGGACATTTGCGATGCGGCGGCGCGATTGGGGGCGCGGCGCACCGGCGACGACCAGCCGATGCTGCGCGAATTGCTCGAGCTGACCGCGCGCATGTGTGAGCAATGTGCCGCCGAATGCGAAAAGCACGACCATGAGCATTGCACATTGTGCGCCTTGATCTGCCGCGAATGCGCCGAGGATTGCCGCACGGCCGCCGCCAGCCTGAGCTAGGCCGCCTCCCAATCGACGAGCCGTGGTCCTGCGGGGCCACGGCGCCCGACGTGCCCGATTGCCCTCTTGCAATTCGGCGTCGCGAGTCCGACGCTGTTCCCTTCGAAGCGCGAGAGCCGCGCTTTTAGCGACTCGCGCGCCCGCCGACACACGGACGAGGGAGAGTCGCATGCCAAATTCCGCCGAAGGAACCGCTAAAGGCACAAGGGCAATCGCGCTGGTCGGACCGGCCGGCGCGGGCAAGACCAGCCTGGCCGAGGCGTTGCTGTTCGCCAGCGGGACGGTTCCTCGGCAGGGTTCCACGGCCAACGGATCGAGCGTCGGCGATTCAACTCCAGAAGCGCGGGCGCGCGGGGGATCGACCGAACTCAATTTGATGCACTTCGATTATCTCGGTGACCGGTTCGCGATCATCGATGCGCCGGGATCGGTCGGGTTCGCTGCCGACGGCACCAATGCCATCGCCGTGGCCGACATGGCGATCGTTGTGGTCGATCCCGATCCGGCGCGAGCCGCCTTGGCCGCCCCTTCCCTCCGGATGCTCGACGAACTGGGCATTCCGCACATGATCTTCGTCAACCGCGTCGACCAGGCGCGCGGGCGGATCCGCGACCTGCTGTCCGCGCTTCAGCCGATGAGCGTCTCCCCGCTGATCGCGCGGCAGATCCCCCTTCGTGATGGCGAAAGAGTGACCGGCTTCGTCGATCTGGCGCTGGAGCGGGCGTTCCAATACCGCCCCGGCGACGCGTCCGAGCGGATCGAGCTGCCCGCCGACATTGCGGCCCGCGAAGCCGAAGCGCGCACCCAGATGCTCGAGCAACTGGCCGACCATGACGATGCCTTACTCGAGCAATTGCTGATGGACGAGACGCCCGAGGCGGCAACGATCTTCAAGGACCTCGCGCGCGAGACGGGCGAGAATCTGGGGGTGTCGGTACTGTTCGGATCGGCCAGTTCGAGCTGGGGGGTGCGGCGGTTGCTAAAAGCCTTGCGCCATGAGGCGCCGCGGCCCGAGGTTACCGCCGACCGTCTGTCGGTGAGCAATCCGGCCCTGTTCGCGTTCAAGATCAACCATGGTGGATCGGTCGGGCGACTGGCGCTGGCGCGGGTGCTGGGCGGGTCGATCGCCGAAGGATCGGAGCTGAAGACGAGCGACGGCACCGCGACACGGCTCGGCGCCTTGTTCAGCGTGCAGGGGGAAAAGACCGCCAAGACGACGGCGGCCCGGGCCGGCGACGTGGTCGCGGTGGCCAAGGCGGACGAGGTGGCGGCCGGGCAATGGCTGTCAGCGGGCGCGATTCCGCCTGCGGTCGAGTTGCCCGGCACCGCGCGCAATGCGACCATCGCCATCGCGCCGGCCGATCGCAAGGACGACGTGCGACTGGCAAGCGCGCTGGCGCGGCTGGCGGAGGAAGATGCCTCGCTGACCATCGAGCATGACGATGTAAGCCACGAATTGCGGCTGCGCGGGGTCAATGACGAGCATCTGGCGCTGGTCGTGGCGCGATTGAAGCGGCGCTATGGGGTCGAGGTGACGAGCAAGCCCTGCTCGATCGGTTATCGCGAATCGATCCGCAAGCCGGTGCGCCAGCATGGGCGGCACAAGAAGCAATCGGGCGGGCACGGCCAGTTCGGCGACGTGATCATCGAGATCAGGCCCCTGGCGCGCGGCGAGGGTTTCAAGTTCGAGGAGAAGATCCACGGCGGATCGGTTCCGCGGCAATATATTCCGGCGGTCGAGGCGGGGGTGCGGGATGCGCTGATCAAGGGGCCGCTTGGCTTTCCGGTCGACGATGTCGCGGTGACCCTGGTCGACGGCAGTTATCACAGCGTCGATTCGTCGGAGCTGGCGTTCCGCACCGCGGGGCGGATCGCGATGCATGACGCGCTGGCCGCCGCGAACCCGCATTTGCTCGAGCCAGTGCAGAAACTGGTGGTGGTGTCGCCCGCCAGCGCGACGTCGAAGGTAAGTTCAACGGTGGCGTCACGGCGCGGGCAGATGCTCGGGCTGGCCCCGCGCGACGGCTGGCCGGGCTGGGACCGGGTCGAGGCGCTGCTGCCCGAGAGCGAGCTTGCCGGGCTGGAGGCGGAATTGCGCTCGATGAGCCAGGGACTGGCGACCTATGAGGCGGAATATGATCATCTGGCTGAATTGAACGGGACGCTGGCCGACAAGGTGGTCAAGGAGCGCGTGGCGGAGCATGCGTAAGGCCGTCATTGCGAGCGCAGCGCTACGCTCCTCGCAATGACGGTTGGCTTCAGCTAAGTCCGGTTTTCACGCCCCCTCGCGCCGGATGCCGATGAGACATTGGTTCAAAGACCAGCACTTCCGGTCGCTTCTCAAGAACACCAGCTATCTTGCTGTCAGCAAAGGCGTAGCCGCGGTCGCGTCGATCGTCACCCTGGCGATGACGGGGCAGGCTTTGGGGCTGGTCGCGTTCGGCGTGCTGATCCTGATTACGTCCTACGCGCAGGCGGCCAACGGCCTGTCGAAATTCCAGAGCTGGCAGTTGGTCATTCGCTATGGCGCCGCGGCGCTGTCGAAAGACGATGTGCCGACGTTCAAGCGGGCGGCGAGCTTTGGGCTGGGACTCGACATATCGAGCGGGCTGGTCGGGATGGTCGCGGCGCTCCTGCTGCTGCCTTTGCTGGGACCGTGGTTCGGGATCCGGCCCGATTATATCTTCTACGCCATGGCTTATTGCCTGCTGATCCCGACCATGGGCGCATCGAGCCCGAGCGGGATGCTGCGCGTGCTCGACCGGTTCGATTTGATCAGCTGGCAGGGCACGGTGACCCCGATCGTGAGGGCCGGGCTGGCAACGGTGGGATTCTGGCAGGGTTGGGGATTGCCGGGGTTCATCGCCTTGTGGGCGGCGACCGATTTGCTTGGCGATCTGTTCCTGTGGTTCCTGGCGTGGCGCGAGATGGGGCGGCGCGGGATGCGCGAAGGCGTCAATCCGACGCTGAAGCCGGTCGGGCTGGACGCGGTGTGGCCGTTCGCGGTGCAGGTCAATTTGACGAGCTCGCTGATGGCAGCGTGGGGGCCGGTGGCGCGGCTGATCGTCGGCGGGCTGCTGGGCGAGGCGGCGGCGGCGATTTACCGCGTGGCGGCAAGCCTGGCCGACAGCGCGCAGAAGCCGGCGGATCTGCTCGCCAAGGCCTATTATCCCGAGGTCGTGCGGATGGATATACGGTCGAGCAAGCCGTGGAAGCTGATGCTCCGCGGGACGGCGATCGCGGGCGCGTTCGGGCTGGTTGCGATCGGGATTTTGGTGGTTGGCGGCGAGCCGCTGATCGCGTGGCTGTTCAAGACCAAGGCCGAGCAGTTCCTGCCGGTCTATCCGGTGCTGATGGTGATGGTGGCGATCCCGTTGCTCGCGATCGTCAGCTTTCCGCTGACGCCGATGCTGTACGCGCTCGACCGGGCGGACGGGCCGCTGAAGGCGCGGATCATCGCCACCGCGGTCTATTTCGCGATCGTCGCGCCCTTGTGCTGGAAGCTGGAGACGATGGGCGCGGCGATCGCGATGGTCGCGGCGCATGGGGTAATGGTGGCGATACTGATCGTGATGGTGTGGCGCGAGCATCGCCGAGTACGCGCCAAGTGAGCACGCCCTTGATCTGGGTGCTGCTGGGGGCGCGGACCGGGGACAATAACCAGGCGCTGGCGCTGGCAGAGGCGCTGGGGATGCCGTTCGTCA
>JBBQTM010000019.1:0-25274 GCA_038234545.1 Sphingomonadales bacterium | reverse complement strand
TCACTGACATGCGCTTGCAGCGCCTCCCCGGTTTCGACCTGGTGGCCGGCGACCCGAACGTTCACGGACATTCCTTTCGATTATACGCTGGCGGACACATCGCCTGGAGTCGGAGCGAGGAAGCGCTCCCACAAGGGATTGACCAGTGCGACAATAAAGCGCCGGTGGCGTTCGCGTTCCGCATCGGATGCAGAATGTGGCCGCGCTGCCCGAAACGGGCGCTCGGGCGCTGCGGACTGCGTGGTCGCGGCGCCAGCAGCCGAATCGTCGACCAGCGTCAGCCCGATCTGCCGGCCGCCGGTTAGCTCGACATAGACTTGCGCCAGCAATTGCGCGTCGAGCAGCGCGCCATGCTTGACCCGGTGCGAGCGATCGACCCCGAAGCGGGTACAGAGCGCGTCGAGGCTATGCTTCGCGCCGGGGTGGCGCGACCGGGCCAGCACCAGGGTGCAGATCATCCGGCTGAGGCACACGGGATCGCGGCTGCAGCGCTGCAATTCGGCATTGAGAAAGCCGAAATCGAAGGTCGCATTGTGCGCGATCAGCGGCGCGTCGCCGACGAATTCCAGCAATTCCGCCACCGTGTCGCCGAACATCGGCTTGTCCGACAGGAAGGTGTCGCCCAGCCCGTGGACCGCTTCGGCCTCACCCGGCATCGGCCGCTGGGGATTGAAATAGGCATGGTAAGTGCGTCCGGTCTCGACCCGGTTGACCATCTCGACGCAACCGATCTCGACCATCCGGTCGCCGCCCGCCGGGCTCAGGCCGGTGGTCTCGGTGTCGAATATGATTTCACGCATGCTGCATTATCGCTCGCTCATGATCCCGAGGCAAGCGAGGATCGTGTCCACTTGCGCGCGGGTCGCGGCCAAGTCGCCGCCGGTATCGACGATGAAGTCGGCCCGTTCGCGCTTCGCCGCGTCGGGCATTTGCCGAGCAAGGATCTGGTCATATTTGGCGGGCGTCATCCCCGGTCGCTCGAGCACCCGGTGGCGCTGGACGTCGGCCGGGGCCGAGACCACGATCACCTTGTCGAAGGCGCCTTCACCCTTGGTCTCGAACAACAGGGGAATGTCGAACAGCAGCGCCGGCGCGCCGCGATGGTCGGCGATGAACGCTTCGCGCCGCTCCATCACCGCGGGGTGGACGATCAATTCGAGCGCGGCAAGCTCGTCGCGGTCGCCGAGCACGCGCGCGCCGAGCAAGTCGCGGTCGATCGCGCCGTCGCGCGTGGTGCCGGGGAAGCGTTCCTCGATGCAGTGGACGAGCTTACCGCCGGGCCCCTGCATGAGGCGCACTTCGGCATCGGCGTCGAACACCGGAATCCCGCATTCGGCAAACATCGCCGCGACGGTCGATTTGCCCATGCCGATCGATCCGGTGATGGCGAGTTTGATCATGCGCGTAAGCTCGCGAACAATTCGGCATCGCGATCCCGCGGCGGTTTCTGGCCGAATAGCAATTCGAAACTATCCGCGGCCTGCTCGACCAGCACCGACAGGCCATCGATCACGGTCAGGTCGCGAGCGGTGGCGGCAGCCATCAACGGCGTCGGCAAGGGCGCGCTGACCAGGTCGAGCAGCCAGCCGTCCGCCGGCATGCCCGCAATGTCGATGAATGTCGGCGCAACCCCGTTCATTCCGAGCGGAGTGGCATTGATCAATCCCTTGCTGTCAACCGGTGTGTCGAAGGGACGCGGTCGATAGCCGGTGCGGAATTCGACCGCGAGCTTGGTCGCCGCGGCCATGTCGCGCGATTGCAGAAACACCGGCCCGACTTCGAGCAATCGCAACGCCAGCAGCACCGCCCGCGCCGCGCCGCCATTGCCGAGCAATACGATCGGGGTTTCTTCGCCTTGTTTCACCAGGGGCGCGAGCAATTCGCGCACCGCGCCGACATCGGTGTTCGCGGCGTGCAGTTTGCCATCGCGATGGACCAGAAGGTTTGCCGCACCCGCCGCGGTGGCGCGATCGGAGGGCTCGTCGGCTAGCAAAAGCGCATCGAGCTTGAGCGGCATGGTGACATTGCACCCGCGCCACAAAGGATCGGCGCGGCGATTGGCGAGATAGTCCGCCAGTTCGGCGCGGTTCACCTTCGTGCCACGATAGGCGCCGTCGATCCCCAGCGCCGTGAGCCAGAATGTGTGGATTTCGGGCGATCTGGACTGGGCGATCGGGTCGCCGATCACCTCTGCAAAAGGCGTGGCTGACGTCATGACGGCAACACGCCCCGCTCCCGAAGCGCACCGAGCAGCGGGATCAGCGGCATCCCCAAAATGGTAAAATGATCGCCCTCGACCGCCTCGAACAGGGTTACCCCACGGCCCTCCATCCGGAACACCCCGACGCAGCCCCCGACTGCCGGCCATTCGGCCTCCAGATAGGTGTGGATGAAATCCTCCGAGAGGTTGCGCACGTGCAACACCGCTTCTCCGGCATGCGACCAGTCGATTCGCCCGTCGCGTGCCAAGGCGACCGCACTGGTCAGCCGCATGGCGCGGCCCGAGAAGGTGCGCAGATGCTCGGCCGCTTCGACGCGGTCAATCGGCTTATCGAATCGTCGGCCATCGACGCTGACTAGCGAATCGCCGCCAATTACCCAGCTTTCCAAGTGGCGGAGGCCGGTTTCGAGCGCCTTCCTCTCCGCCAGGGCCAAGGCCAATGCGGCATCGTCGCCGCCATTCGCCTGCTTCACCGCCGATTCGTCGACATGGGCCGGATCTACCGCATAGGGCACACCCGCCGCTTCGAGCATGGCGGCGCGGATCGCGCTGGCGGAGGCGAGGACCAGGCTCATGACGGCTGTGCAACCCTGTGGATAACAATGTGACTCGACTAGCGGTTGAAATGGGGATGGTCCAACCCTCCTGTGCCATCCCCAGCCGCCCTTTTATCATCCACAATCGATCCACACCCGGCTCGTGAGCGGTGCCCATCTGTGAATCATGGGAATCACGGTCCGCGACTCGCCGGAATCGCGCGAGTCGCCGATTCGGCGAACCTGTTGGCAAATGCGGGAGCGGGCCTTAAGCCCCGCTGCCAAGCGACCTACTAACTACTCCAATCTAGAATCTATATTATATATAAAGGAGAAAGAGGGTGGCGCCCTCGCTCGATCAACCCCCCGAACCGGCCGACAAGCCCCTGCTCGCCGTGCTGCGCGGGGAGCGCCGCGATCCGCCGCCGATGTGGCTGATGCGTCAGGCGGGTCGCTACCTGCCCGAATATCGCGCCTTGCGGGCCGAGAAGGGCGGCTTCCTCGACCTGGTCTACGATCCCGCCGCCGCCGCCGAGGTCACGCTCCAGCCGCTGCGCCGCTTCGCGTTCGACGGTGCGATCCTGTTCTCCGACATCCTCATCGTGCCCCACGCCCTCGGCCAGAATCTGTGGTTCGAGACCGGCGAGGGCCCGCGGCTCGCCCCGAAGATGGTCGATACCGCCTTGAGCGACCTCCAGCCGGCCCTGGAACGGCTGCTGCCGATCTATGAGACCGTCCGGCAGGTCAAGGCAGCGCTCGCCCCCCAAACGACCTTCCTGGGCTTTGCAGGAAGCCCGTGGACGGTCGCGACTTACATGATCGCCGGTCAGGGCAGCCGCGAGCAGGCCGAGGCACGGCAACTGGCCTATGACGATCCGGCCAAGATGGACGCGATCCTCGATGCCATTGCGTCGGTCACGGTCGATTATCTCTCGGGCCAGATCGAGGCCGGGGTCGAGGCGGTGCAATTGTTCGACAGCTGGTCGGGCAGCCTGGCCCCGGCGCAGTTCGAGCGCTTCGTGATCGCCCGCAACGCATGGATCGTCGCCGAACTCAAAAAACGCCATCCCGACACGCCGATCATCGGCTTCCCCAAGGGCGCGGGCGGCAAATTGGGCGCCTATGCCCGCGAAACCGGCTGCGACGCGATCGGCCTCGACGAGACGGTCGACCCGGTCTGGGCCAACCGCGAGCTTCCCGACGGCATGCCGGTTCAGGGCAATCTCGATCCGCTGGCATTGATGGCCGGCGGCGAGCCCCTTCGCGATGCAACGCACCGCGTGCTTGACGCGCTTGGCTCCCGCCCGCACATCTTCAACCTCGGCCACGGCATCGGCCAACACACACCGATCGCCCATGTCGAGCAATTGGTCGAACTTGTGAAAGGCGCCCAAAGCGGGATGACAGGCACGTGAGCGAATTCGCCGGTTTCCTCGGGGCCGCCTATCTGTGGGTCAAGGCGGCGCACATCACATTCGTCATCTTCTGGATGGCGGGCTTGTTCCTGTTGCCGCGCTTCTACGTCTATCACCATGCCACCACGCCGGGATCGGCCGAGGATCGTGCCTGGATCGAGCGCGAGGATCGCACCCGCACGATCATTCTTGGCCCCGCCATGCTGATCGTCTGGGCGCTGGGCCTGATGCTCGCGGTCCACCTCGACGTGTTCCGGCAGCCGTGGTTCATCGCCAAGTTCGCCCTGGTCTTCGCCCTGACCGGCTATCAGGGCTGGATTTCTTCTTATGGCAAGAAGCTCGCCAAAGGCATGCGCCCGCTCGAAAATCGTACGCTTCGGATCATGAACGAAATCCCCGGCGTGGCCGCGGCCTTGATCGTCGTGCTAGTGATCGTTCGGCCGTTCTAGCAATGTTTAGCCTAGCGACCGCCGGGGCCCTGCTGGTCCTGTGGTTGGCTTGTCTTTACTTGCTGGGCCTGGGCCTGCTCATCCTGTTTGCGCGGACGCGCGCCCATCGCTTCCTCGCCGGCTTTGCACAGACTCCGCGTGCCAACTGGACCGAGTCCGTGCTGCGAATGCTCGTGGGAATCGCGTTCGTGATTGCCGCGCCGAAGCTCCCACATCCTTCGCTTGCGCTCGCAGTCGGCGCCTTTCTAGCCGGCACGGCGCTTTTGTTTGTTGTGTTTCCCGGGCTGCATCGCCGCTTCGCCGCCCCCGCGGTCGCGTCAGTCGCACCATTCCTGCCGCTGATCGGCATCGCCTCGATAGCAATGGCGATCCTGCTGGCGCTCTACATCGCCTGATCGCCCAACCGGTCCATCTTGAAGACGAGCCGCCTCGCTCCCCATATTGACTAAACCGAGACCCAGACCTAGTGCCGCTTCACAAGGCGCGCTGGCCGGTTCCTCCCCTTTGTCGGCGCGACCCAATTCCTTCGCGGCGTCCTGCCGCCGGCGTCCACCTCCATCTTCGCGTTGTTCCTTCGTCGCGTTGCCCAACTGAAAAGCCAGAACTCCGATGCATCTCAAGGATCTCAAGAAAAACACCCCGGCTGAATTGGTCGCGATGGCCGAGGAAATGGGCATCGAGGGCGCGTCGACCCTGCGCAAGCAGGATCTGATGTTCGGCATCCTCAAGGTCCGCGCCGAAAGTGGCGCCGAGATCATGGGCATGGGCACGATCGAGGTGTTGAACGACGGCTTCGGCTTCCTGCGCAGCCCCGAGGCCAACTATCTCGCCGGCCCCGACGACATTTACGTCGCCCCCAACCTGGTCCGAAAGTTCGGTCTTCGCACCGGCGACACCTGCGAGGGTGAGATCCGCGGTCCCAAGGACGGCGAGCGCTATTTCGCGCTGACCCGCATCACCCAGATCAATTTCGATGAGCCCGACGCGGTCCGTCATCGGGTCAATTTCGACAATCTCACCCCGCTCTATCCCGACAAGAAATTGACCCTCGACAGCGCCGACCCGACCCAGAAGGACAAGTCGGCGCGCGTGATCGACATCGTCTCGCCGCAGGGCAAGGGCCAGCGCGCCTTGATCGTCGCTCCGCCGCGCACCGGCAAGACCGTGCTGCTGCAGAATATCGCCCGCGCGATCACCGACAATCATCCCGAAGTGTTCCTGATCGTCCTGCTGATCGACGAGCGCCCGGAAGAAGTCACCGACATGCAGCGCAGCGTGAAGGGCGAGGTCATTTCCTCGACCTTCGACGAACCCGCGCAGCGTCACGTGCAGGTCGCCGAAATGGTGATCGAGAAGGCCAAGCGCCTGGTCGAGCACAAGAAGGATGTCGTCATCCTGCTCGACTCCATCACCCGTCTGGGCCGCGCGTACAACACCGTGGTTCCCAGCTCGGGCAAGGTGCTGACCGGCGGTGTCGACGCCAACGCCCTGCAGCGGCCCAAGCGCTTCTTCGGCGCCGCGCGCAACATCGAGGAAGGCGGATCGCTATCGATCATCGCCACGGCTTTGATCGATACCGGGTCCAAGATGGACGAGGTCATCTTCGAAGAGTTCAAGGGCACCGGTAACTCGGAAATCGTGCTCGACCGCAAGGTCAGCGACAAGCGCATCTTCCCGAGCCTCGATGTCGGCAAGTCGGGCACCCGCAAGGAAGAATTGCTGGTCGATCCCGCGACCCTCAGCAAGATGTGGGTGCTGCGCCGCATCCTGATGCAGATGGGCACGGTCGATGCGATGCAGTTCCTGCTCGACAAGATGAAGGACGCCAAATCGAACGAAGATTTCTTCGCGTCGATGAATCAGTAGCTGAGCCGGCGAATCCGGCACGCTTCATGCGTGTCGGTTTGGCCGACCGCGGGAAACAACTGACCGCTCGAGCATTGGGCGGGGAAGACGACCAACGACAGGGCTGAATTTGATGATCGACCTACTCCTAGCCGCCGTCCACGCCGCTCCGGCCGCAGGCCTTGGCGGCCCGGCCGACATGTGGGCCGCGATCGTCAACGATTTCTCGAACATCACCGAGCCGGCGGCGATGGCCGCCTTCCTCCAGGTGCTGATGATCGACCTGGTGCTGGCGGGCGACAATGCCATCGTCGTCGGCGCGCTCGCCGCGGGCCTGCCGCCCGAGCAGCGGCGCAAAGTCATCCTGATCGGCGTGCTCGCGGCCCTGGTGCTGCGTATTTTCTTCGCCCTGATCGTCACCCAATTGCTCCAGATCGTCGGCCTGATCCTGATCGGCGGTGTGTTGTTGTTGTGGGTAGCGTGGAAAATGTGGCGCGAGCTCAAGCATGAGGGCGAGAGCGGCGGTTCGCCCGAGATCGAAGGCGATGAGCATAGCGGCATCCGCCCCGCCAAGAGCTTCGCCGCCGCGGTCTGGGCGGTCGCCATCGCCGACGTCAGCATGAGCCTCGACAATGTCCTCGCGGTCGCCGGCGCGGCGCGCGATCACCCCGGGATCATGATCGTCGGCCTCATCGTCGCGGTCGCGCTGATGGGCATCGCCGCAAACGTCATTGCCAAATATATCGAGCGCTATCGCTGGATCGGTTACGTCGGGCTCGCCGTCATCGTCTATGTTGCGGGCAAGATGATGTACGACGGTTGGGTCGATCCGGTGGTCGGCCTGGGTACGATGTTTACCTGATGGAGCCTCGATGATGCAGCAGCGCGGCGACGACACCATCGCCGCGCTGTCGAGCGGGCAGCCGCCGGCGGCGGTTGCGGTCATTCGCACCAGTGGTCCCGCCGCCTTTGCCGCCGCGCAGGCGTTGGCAGGCACGCTTCCGCCGTCCCGTCAGGCTACGCTGCGCGAAGTCCGCGATCCCGCTACCGGCTCATTGCTCGACCGCGTCCTGCTCCTCCGCTTTGACGGGCCGGCATCGGCCACGGGTGAAGATGTCGTGGAATATCAATGCCATGGTGGCCGTGCCGTGGTGCGCTCGATCCTTAATGCGTTGCTTGCCCAGCCTGGCGTGCGCGCCGCCGAGCCGGGCGAATTCACTCGCCGCGCGTTTTACAACGACCGGATCGACCTGACCGAGGCCGAAGGGCTGGCCGATTTGCTCGAGGCCGAGACCGAGCGTCAGCGCCGCGCCGCTCTGATGCTCGCCGATGGCGGACTCAGGCGACTGGTCGAGGGCTGGCGGGAGCAGATCGTCCTGCTGTCGGCCCGCGCCGAAGCTGCGATCGATCATGTCGACGATGAGGAGGAGACCGGGACTGACGTCACTGCCCTTGGCATCGAAGCCAGCGCGCTCGCCTCCGAACTGGCCGAATGGCTCGCACGCCCCCGAACAGAGCCCCTCAAAGACGGGATAAGGGTGGTCGCAGCCGGCCCTCCGAACGCCGGAAAGTCCAGCCTGATCAACGCCTTGAGCCAGAGCGACCGAGCGATCGTCACTGACGTCGCCGGCACCACCCGTGACGTCATCGAGGTGCCGCTGGCGATTGGCGGAATTCCGTTCGTGCTGGTCGACACCGCGGGACTTCGCGACGGTCGCGATGTCGTCGAGCGGATCGGGATCGAGCGCGCCGAGTCCGAGGTCAGGCGCGCCGACATTCTCTTGTGGCTGGGCGAGCCAAAAGATGCACCCGCGCATCCTCAACTGATGCTGCTTCATCCGCGCGCCGATCTACCAGGTCGCGGGCACGTGCCCGTGGGTTCGATCGCCGTCTCGGTGGCGACGCGCCAGGGGCTGGATGAACTGACCGACGACTTGGTTCAGCGTGCCGTGACGATCTTGCCGGGAGAGGACCAGCTCTCCCTCAATAATCGCCAAGCCGTTGAAATTGCTCATGCTTATGACGCGTTGTTGAACACCGACGGTGATCTGGTGATTATCGCCGACGCGTTGCGACGGGCTCGCGAGGCAATGGATCGGATAACCAGCCGCGCCGGCATCGACGATATGCTCGACGCATTATTTGGACGATTCTGCCTCGGAAAGTGATGTTCCACGTGAAACATCTGCACAACGTCCTCTCGCTGCGCTAGGGGGAGGCGATGTTCGACGTTCTGGTCATCGGTGGGGGACATGCGGGCGCGGAGGCTGCGACGGCCGCGGCGCGCCGCGGCGCCCGGGTCGCGCTGATCAGCTTCCGCGAGGAGGATGTCGGCCAGATGAGCTGCAACCCCTCGATTGGTGGGGTCGGCAAAGGCCATCTGGTGCGTGAACTCGATGTTTTCGACGGGCTAATGGCGCGCGCCGCGGATCGTTCCGCGATCCATCGCCGACTGCTCAATCGAAGCAAGGGCAGCGCTGTCCAGGGTCCGCGCATGCAAGCGGACCGAGCGCTCTATCGACAGGCGGTTTCGAAAGCGGTCAAAGCGGCCGGCGTAACCAAAATCATCGGCGAGGCGACCAGATTACTCACGAAAAGTGGTGTTGTTACAGGTGTGCAACTAGCGAATGGCGAACTGATTGCGAGCCGGACGGTCGTGATTGCCACAGGCACTTTCCTCGACGCTCAGTTGTTCTGCGGAATGGAGCGGCTTGCGGGTGGGCGGCGCAATGAGCAGGCCGCTGTTCCGCTGGCAACCCAGTTGCGAGAGCTTGGCGTTGCACAGGGGAGGCTCAAGACCGGAACGCCACCGCGTCTCGATGGACGCACGATCGACTGGTCCCGTCTGTCGCCGCAGCCGAGCGACCGCGACGATTGGTCGATGTCGGCGCTTCCCCCCACGCTGCGCCCGCCCGAACTCGCCTGTGCAATCGCGCGGACCAATGGCGCCACGCACGCGATCATCGGCGCCAATCTCGACAGTTCGCCCTTGTTCGCCGGTGCGATCGAGGGGCGGGGGCCGCGTTACTGTCCATCGATCGAGGACAAGATCAAGCGTTTCGGCGAGCGCGACGGCCACCAGATTTTCCTTGAACCCGAGGGACTTGCTACCGAGGTGGTCTATCCCAACGGGATCAGCACCTCGCTCCCGGCGGACGTCCAGCAGCAGTTCGTCAACAGCATCGAAGGGCTGGAGCGATGCCGGATCGTGCGGCCGGGCTATGCCGTGGAATATGAGTATGCTGACGCACGAAAGTTGCGGTCGACGCTTGAGCATCTCAGCTTGAGCGGACTGTTCCTGGCGGGCCAGATCAATGGCACGACTGGCTACGAGGAAGCCGCTGCCCAAGGCTTGGTCGCGGGTCTCAACGCCGCGGCGGTGGCGCTTGGCGCTGCACCGGTACTGTTCGATCGCCGATCGTCGTACATCGGGGTCATGGTGGATGATCTGACCCTGCAGGGCGTCAACGAACCGTATCGCATGATGACCGCCCGCGCCGAGCATCGGCTGTTCCTGCGCGCCGACAATGCCACCACGCGTCTCGGCGAGGCGGCGATCGAGGGCGATGCTCTTTCAACTCAGCGTCGCAATCTGATTCACGCGCATTTCGAGGCGCGCAATGGGGCCGACTTTTCCGATAGTGAAGAGGGCAGGGCGGACGCGCTCTACGCTCCCTATATTGCGCGCCAGGATCGGGAATGGGGCGCGGTGCAACGCGACTCGCGCGTGTTGATACCCGGACATCTCGACTTCCGAAGCGTCGCTGGCCTTTCCAATGAAGCGGTCGAGCGGCTGGAATTGGCGCGTCCTGAAACCATCGACCAAGCGTCGCGAATCCCCGGCATCACCCCCGCGGCGCTGGCGGCGCTGCATGTCGCGGCCAGTCGGCGCGCGGCATGAGCGATGTTCCACGTGAAACATCAGAGAAACTGAGGCGCTTCGCGGCGATGCTGGTCGACGAGAATAATCGCCAGAATTTGGTAGCGAAATCAACGCTCGACGACCTCTGGCGACGTCATATCGACGACGCCGCGCAACTCGTGGCATATGATGCTCGCAGTGCGACCTGGCTCGACATCGGATCGGGCGCCGGCCTTCCCGGGATCGTGATCGCCATCCTCACCGGCAATCCGATGATCCTGGTCGAACCCCGCCGCCTGCGCGCCGACTTCCTCCAGCGGGTAGTCGACGAGCTGGAGCTCGACGCCACCGTGATCCAGTCGAAGGTCGAAACCCTCCAACGCCCGCCAGTCGACATCATCACGGCCCGTGCAGTGGCCTCGATCGATCGATTGTTCGCCATGGCGCTCCGTCTGTCGCACAAAGGGACGGTCTGGGCGCTGCCCAAGGGACGAAGCGCGAAATTGGAACTGGAGGAAGCGAAGAAGACATGGCAGGGTGAGTTCAGGCTCGAACCAAGCCGCACCGATCCCGACGCGCATATCCTGATTGCGTCACGGGTCCGGCGGAAATCGCGGGCCAGGGGAATGGCATGATCCGAATCGTCGTCGCCAACCAGAAGGGTGGGGTGGGCAAAACCACCACCGCGATCAACCTCGCCACCGCGCTCGCCGCGATTGGCTGGAAGGTGCTGCTGGTCGACCTCGATCCGCAGGGCAACGCCTCGACCGGGCTCGGTGTCGGGCATGATGCCCGGAGCACGTCGAGCTACGAAGTGCTGATCGGCCGCTCGAGCGTGGTCGATGCCGCCGTCGCGACGCGCGTGCCTCGCCTCGACCTGATCCCGGCGACAGTCGACCTGTCGGGCGCCGAGATCGAGCTGGTCGACATGGAGCAGCGCACGCATCGCCTGACCAATGCGCTCGATGAGGTGCCGGCCGGCCGCTGGGACGTAGTGTTGATCGACTGCCCGCCGTCGCTCGGCCTCCTCACGCTCAATGCGATGGTCGCGGCGCAGCAGCTGCTCGTGCCGCTGCAGTGTGAGTTCTTCGCGCTCGAAGGCCTGTCGCAATTGCTCCAGACGGTCGAGCGGGTCCGCCAGACGTTCAATCCCTCGCTCGCGATCCTCGGGGTTGCGCTGACGATGTTCGACCGGCGCAACAACCTGTCGCAGCAAGTGGCGGAGGACGTTCGCGCCTGTCTCGGTGTCGCGGTGTTCGAGACGGTGATTCCGCGCAATGTCAGGCTGTCCGAGGCGCCGAGCCACGGGCTTCCGGCGCTGATCTACGATCTGAAATGCCCCGGCTCCGAAGCCTATATTCGACTGGCGCGGGAAGTGATGGCGCGATTGTCGCGCGTTCGAGCGGAGGCCGAAGCGGCATGAGCGATGTGAAGAAACATGGTCTCGGCCGCGGGCTGAGTGCGTTGCTCGGCGAGGCGCCGCGCACGGTCGTGGCAGGCGAGGAAGGGAGGCCCAGCGGCGTGCAGTCGATTGCCACCGCGCGGATCCACGCCAATCCCGGGCAGCCGCGCAAGCATTTCGACGAAGACAGTTTGGGCGAACTCGCTGAATCGATTGCCCATCATGGCGTTCTCCAGCCAATCCTCGTGCGCCTGTCGGGCGATGGCTATGAAATTATCGCTGGCGAGCGCCGATGGCGCGCGGCGCAGCGAGCACAGGTCCATTCGATTCCCGCGGTTGTTCGCGCCGATAGCGATTCGGCCGCGGCAGAGATTGCACTGATCGAAAATATCCAGCGGCAGGACCTTAACGCGATCGAGGAGGCCGAAGGCTATAAGGCGCTGATCGCGAACCATGGTCACGGCCAGGATGCTGCAGCCAAGCTGGTCGGCAAGTCGCGCAGCCACGTAGCTAACCTATTGAGATTGCTCGACTTGCCAGAATCGGTTCGCCAAATGCTTTTGCGAGGCGATATCACGATGGGCCATGCGCGGGCGATTGCCAGCCATGACGAGCCCGAGCGGCTGGCGCAGCAGATCGTCGATGGCGGGCTCAGCGTGCGCCAAGCCGAGCAACTGGCGAGGAAGATTCGGCCGGGCGCCGGAGGCGACTTTGGTCGGGCCGCCGAGCGCAATTCACGTCCGCAAGTCGATGCCGATCTCGCGGTGCTCGAGCGTCAGTTGGGCGATATGCTCGGGCTGCGTGTCAAGGTTAGTCATGCCGGGGCGGGAGGGACGGTGAGCCTGGCCTATTCGAGCCTCGATCAGCTCGACATGATCTGCCAGCGTTTGAGCGGCGAACCGATCTAGCGCTGCCGAACCGCCGCCCGGGCGATTGCGATCAATTCCTCACCAAGGGCTGCAACGGGCGGCTCGTCGGTCAGCATGGCCCCTCGTTCAAGACTCGCACTCCGCTCCATCGCCTGCGCGATTCGTTCGGCGTTCCAGTTGGTCAGCAGCCGCTGCATCAGTGGCTTGTCCTTCCAGAACAATGCCTTACCCATTGACGTCAAGACGCCATCGACCCGCTCACCGCGCTCGATCCGGGCGCGCAGCGGAGCAATCTGCACCAGCCGCCGCTGCAGCGCCCGGATCGCGGGGATCGCCTCGCCGGGCGCAATCGCCGACTTCTCCAATTCCTCCAGCAGCGCGCGCCCGTCGCCGGCCAGTGCAAGATCGCCCAGCCGCATTAAATTGCCCTCGGACGAGTCGGCGCCGAGCAAATCCACCGTATCGTGGGTCAAATCGCGTAACCGGTCGGGCGCGGCGTCGAGAAACAAGGAGAATTTGGCCATTTCCTGGGCGACGATCGCCTGATTGTTGCCGCACGCCGCCGCCAGCCGCGCCGCGACGTCACCTTCGATCCTGAGACCTTCCGCGCGACCCGAGGCGATCACCATCTGATCGGCATCGCGGCCTTCGGGGATATAGGACTGCACCGCCGCTGCCTGGCCATGCGCCTCGGCAAGCTTGACCAGCCCCGAGGTCTTGCGAAGCCCGCCCGCGATTGCGATCGCCGGGCTTTCGACCGCGCCAGCGTCGAGCAACCCCGCGACACCGTCGGCGATTTCGTCACCCGCCGGATCGATCCAGATCGCGCGCGGGCCGCCAAACAGCGCCATCGCCCCGGCTTCGTCGGCCAGGATTGCGGGATCGGCTTTCACCGCGCCCGCCATCACGGCAAACTTTTCCGCGCCCAGGCTGGTCAGCAGGCGGCCCGCGAGGTGGCGCGAACCGGCATCGTCGGGGCCGTAGAACAAATAGAAGCGGACCGCTGGGTCAGGCCGGTCGATCGCCCGCCCGATCGCCGCGCCGCTCAGCTTCACGGGGTCGCCGGAGTGCGCGCGACGAACAAAGCGAGCCGCCCAACCATCTGGTCGGCGACGACTTCGGACAAACGTTCGAGCGCGGTCTGCTCGGCAGCGATGGTGGCATATTGCGACGACACCACGTCAATCCCCGCATCAGACCCGGCAGTGGCATCGAGCACCACCGCGCCGGTTGCCAGTTCGACCAGCCGATAGCGCGCGCGCAGGGTCCGCCGCTCACGCGTGGTGGCGCGGTCACCGCGGATGCCGAAGCCGGTGATATTGTCGTCCAGTTCGACCTCGAGCCGATACATCGCCTCTCCGCCGGCGTCGCCGCCCAGCTTGGCGACCAGTGCATTGCGCACCATCCAGCCGCCCTTGCCCGGAATATCCCGCACCTGGATCGCGCGCAGCGACGTTGCTACCGTGCCGCCGGTCCCGCCGGCATACATTGGCCGCAAGCCGCAAGCGGTGAGCAAGGCGAGGGCGATTGCGAGGGTCAGGATACGGATCATGCGACGATATTGACCAGCCGGTCGGGAACTACAATCACCTTGCGCGGGCTTGCTCCCGCCAGTTGGGCCTGCACCTTGGCCGAGGCCAATGCCAGCGCCTCCGCCTGATCCCTGGGCAAACCACGCGCGACCGTGATCGTGTCGCGCAATTTGCCGTTGACCTGGATCGCCAGCGTCACCGTTTCGTCGACCAGCAGGGCCGGGTCGTGGGCTGGCCAAGCGGCATCGGCGATCATCCCTGGCTCGCCCCGCGTGGCCCAGGCTTCCTCCGCGAGATGCGGCGCACCGGGGGCGACCAGCAACAGCAAGGTGCGGATCGCCTCGTCGCGCGTCGCCGACGGCTTGGCTTTCTCGATCGCGTTGGTCAGCTCGTACAAAGCGGCCACCGCTTTGTTGAATTGCAGCCCGTCGATCGCCTCGCCAGTCGCGGCAATCGCGCGGTGCAGCTTGCGATTGAGCGCTTCATCGTCGGCCTGATTGCCCGCGGGAGTCGTCGACAGCCGCCATACCCGTTGGACGAACCGCGCAGCCCCCTCGATCCCGCCGATCGACCATTCCAGGTCGCGCTCGGGGGGTGAATCGCTGAGCATGAACCAGCGCACCGCGTCGGCCCCGTAGCGATCGAGGATCGGTTCGGGATCGACGGTATTCTTCTTCGACTTGGACATTTTCTCGACCCGGCCGCTCGCCACCGGCGCGCCTGATTCGATGTGGATCCAGTCGTCGCCCTCGCGCTTGACCTCGTTAGGGCTGAGCCAGCTGCCGTCGCCGGCGCGATAGGTTTCGTGGGTGACCATGCCTTGCGTGAACAGGCCGGCGAACGGCTCGGTGATCGAAATCTTGCCGATCCGCTCGAGCGCGCGGGTCCAGAAGCGGGCGTAGAGCAAATGCAAGATCGCATGCTCGACCCCACCGATATATTGGCCGACCGGAAGCCACGCCTCGGCCTCGGCGCGATCGAACGGCATGTCCTTGGGCTGGCTTGCGAAGCGGATGAAGTACCAGCTGGAATCGACGAACGTGTCGAGCGTGTCGGTCTCGCGCCGCGCCTTGGCCCCGCAGCTTGGGCAATCGACCAGCCGCCAGCCGTCGTGTCGGTCGAGCGGATTACCGGGCAGGTCGAACGACACGTCCTCGGGCAGCACCACCGGCAATTGATCGCGCGGCACCCCGACCGGGCCGCAGCTTTCGCAATGGATGATCGGGATCGGGGTCCCCCAATAACGTTGGCGGGACACGCCCCAGTCGCGCAGGCGATACTGCGTCTTGCCCGTGCCCCAGCCGGCGGTTTCGGCGCGGCGGATGACTTCGGCGCTGGCCGCGTCGCTGGTCAGCCCGTCGAGGAAATCGGAATTGACCGCCACGCCGCGCGCGGTTTCCGCTTCGACCAGGGGTTCATCGGCCCCCGACGGGTCGGCGGCGACCACGCGGCGGATCGGAAGCTTGTACTTGGTGGCGAATGCATAGTCGCGGTCGTCGTGCGCGGGGACACCGAACAGCGCCCCGGTGCCATAATCCATCAGCACGAAATTGGCGATCCACACCGGCAGCTTGCGGCTCGGATCGAGCGGGTGGATCACTTCCAGCCCGGTATCGAGCCCGAGCTTCTCGGCGGTTTCGATTTCCGCCGCGGTGGTTCCGCCCTTGCGGCATTGCTCGACGAATGCGCACACCTTGGGGTCGCTCGCCGCCAGCCCCTCGGCGATCGGATGGCCAGGCGAAATCGCGACGAAGCTGGCCCCGAAGATGGTATCGGGCCGGGTGGTGAACACTTCGACATCGCAATTGGGCGATCCCGGCGCTTCGCCGACCATGCGGAAGCAGAATTGCAGCCCCTGGCTTTTACCGATCCAATTTTCCTGCATCAGCCGGACCTTGTCGGGCCAATCATCGAGGCTTCCCAAGCCCGCCAGCAACTCCTCGGCGAAATTGGTAATCTTCAAGAACCATTGCGACAATTTTTTGCGCGTGACCGGCGCGCCCGATCGCCAGCCCTTGCCGTCGATCACCTGCTCATTGGCCAGCACGGTCATATCGACCGGGTCCCAATTGACCTCGCTTTCCTTGCGGAACACGAGGCCGGCTTCCAGCAGGTCGAGGAACAACGCCTGTTCATGGCCATAATAATCGGGCTCGCAGGTCGCCAGTTCGCGGCTCCAGTCGAGCGCAAAGCCGATCCGCTTCAGCTGGCCGCGCATCGCCGCGATGTTGGCGCGGGTCCATTCCCCAGGATGGACCTTTTTCTCCATCGCGGCATTTTCGGCGGGCATTCCAAAGGCGTCCCAGCCCATCGGGTGGAGCACTTCGAAGCCCTGCATCCGACGGAACCGCGCCAGCACGTCGCCCATCGTGTAATTGCGGACATGCCCCATGTGGATCCGCCCCGAGGGGTAGGGAAACATCTCGAGCACATAGGACTTCGGCTTGGGCGACTTACTGTCGGCGACGAAGCTCCGCGCCTCATCCCAGCTTTTCTGCCAGCGGGCATCGGCCACGCCAGGATCGAACCGTTCAATGTTCTGCGGGGGTGTCGGTGTGTTGCTCATCTCGAGCCCCTAAGCACAAACAGCCCCCCGGTGCACAGGGGGGGTTAGCCGATGCTGGTGCGGCGAAGGTCGCGGGCGCGGGTCAGGATGATGTCTTCCAGTTTCTGCACCGTCGCGGCGGCGACCGGCGCATCGACCCAGGTCCCGCTCTGGTTGACCTGTCGGCTGGCGGCGACGCGCAGGGCGTCGGCGCGCAGATCCTGGTCGATGATCGACACGGTCAGCTTGATCCGCTCGCCCGGATTTTGCGGGCTTGCATACCAGTCGGTGACGATCACGCCGCCATTTGCGTCGGCCTGCAGCAAGGGCGCGAACGACACGGTATCGATCGCCGCCCGCCACAGATAGGCATTCACCCCGATGCTGGTCATTCGCGACGGTGCCAGCCGGTTGGGTGCCTCACGATTGCGCGTGCAGGCTGCGGTAGTCAGCGCGAGCGATGCGAGGACAAGGGCGGTAACGGGCAAGCGGGACATGGCGCTTCCTAAGCTGGAGGTTCTGTCCCGCGTTATAGATGCTGCGACCATCCCCGCAAGCGGCAAGCGCCCGGGCGCGCACGAACGATGGAACCTTCCTCAAACTGTCACTCGACGTTCATCATCGGGACAGCATTGTGGACTTAGCGCAACAGGCCGGGGATGAAGTGATCCGACCGTTGGAACTATCGCTGCCGAAGCGCTATATCTCTTTGGCAAGGAGTCGTTTTCAAGTGCGTCATAGGGGAAAGATGTTTGGGATGTGGGCCGGTGCCATGGGCGCTGCGGCTCTTCTCGTCTTGCCTGCTATGGCCGCGCCCAAGCCCGCCTCGAAGCGTCCGCCGGCGATTTCCCTGTCATTCGATCGGGTCGGCAGCTTCACGCCGGCGACCGCCGATCCGCGGTTGGCTGCCGCTTTTGCCAATCGCGGCAATACGCTGACCGATTTCAAAGTCACCCCCGCCGCGCCCAAGGGTCGTCCGTCGCAGGTTCGCGTCGCGATCCGCGCTCGCGCCGACACCGCGGCTCGCACCGGTGATGTCGCCTCTACCTCGCCTGCGGTCGGCGCCTTGACCCCGGCAAGCTATAATCTTGGTGTTTCAGTCGGCTGGCGACGCTTCGCGTTGACCGGCGACGTCGCGCGCACCCGCAACGCCAATCTTGCACTCGGCGGGCGTGAAACCGCGGTCGTCGGGGTCAATTATTCGCTCAACAAGAGCGTTACTGGCCGGGTCGCCGCGGTCGCCGAACGCAGCGACGGCACGCAGGCCCCCGCACTCGGCACCGAAAATGCCTATGCGCTCGATGTCGGCGGTGCGGTTGCGCTGACTCGCCGCATCGCGTTGACCGGCGGGGTCCGCTACAAGGTCGACCGCGAACGCCAGTCGGCGCTCAAGGACGACCGCCGCGATAGCCAGGCGGTGTATGTCGGGACGGCATTTAAATTCTAAGCCACGCAGCCGAGCGCAGCGCGGCGATTGCACTTGCAGTCGCTAGCAGCGGGAGGAGACTGCGCCGGCCGGCCGACCAGCGCTCCTGAGCGAAGGCGAAGGGCAACAGGATCGACGTCATGGGATTTATTCCCATGACGGCCCAACACTCCGGCTCTACTGAGCGGCCATGCCCTCCTCAGCCAAACTAGAAAAAGTTCGCGACTCGATTCGTGTTGCGTCGGCCAAGGCAAAACGCTCGCCTTCGGACGTCACGCTGATCGCCGTCACCAAGACTCATCCGGCGGAGGAAATTGCCCCGCTGATTGCCGCGGGCGTGACGGATTTTGGCGAAAGCCGGGTGCAGGAAGCTGCCGCCAAATGGCCCGCCCTGCGAAGCTCTAATCCGAATCTTCGGCTGCACATGATCGGCCGGCTGCAATCCAACAAGGCGGCGGAAGCGATCGCTTTGTTCGATACGATCCACTCGCTCGACCGTATCTCGCTGCTCAACGCCCTGGTCGGGGCCGGGACCAAGGCGGGAAAGTTTCCCGACTGCTTCGTCCAGGTCAACGTTGGATCGGAGGATCAGAAGGGGGGAGTTGCACCGGCCGATCTTGCTGCCTTCCTCGCATCGGTCCGCGCCTCGCCGCTGCCGCTCGCCGGGCTGATGTGCATTCCCCCGGCAGACCTTGAGCCGGCCCCCTTCTTCGCCTTTCTCAATGAGTTGGCGCGGCGGCATGACGTCAGCGATCTGTCGATGGGGATGAGCGCCGATTACGAGACAGCGGTGATGCTCGGCGCGACCCACGTCCGCGTTGGTTCGGCGCTGTTCGCCTAATCCATGTGCCCGCTGCGGCGGCGCTTGGTCTCGATATAATCGGCGTTATGCGGGTTGGCCGGCAGATGATGCGCCACGCGTTGGACCACGACGATCCCTTCCGCCTCCAGCCCCGCCACCTTGGCCGGATTGTTGGTCAGCAACCGCACCCGGTCGGCGCCGAGCGCTCGAAGCATCGCCGCGGCGGTGGCATAGTCGCGCTCGTCGTCGGCAAATCCCAGACGGCGGTTGGCATCGACGGTATCGAGGCCGCGATCCTGCAGCGCATAAGCGCGGATCTTGTTGGCCAGGCCGATGCCGCGTCCCTCCTGGCGGAGATAGAGCAGGATCCCGCCATCGGTTTCCGCGATCAGCCGGAGCGCTTCCTTGAGCTGCGGCCCACAATCGCATTTCAGGCTGCCGAACACGTCGCCGGTAAGACATTCACTGTGCAATCGGACCAGCGGCGGGTCGCCCCCCGGCGCCCCGATCAGCAACGCGACATGCTCGGCGCCGGTCGAAGGCTCGCGAAACGCCACGACCTGGGCCTCGCCGATGCCCTTGATCGGAAGGCGCGCCCGGGCGGCAATCTCGGCCACCGCGGGCCGGGAAATGTCGTCTGGCATGACTTCGGCGGCGGAAAGCTTGCCTCCCTCGACCAGCCACAAGGCCGGCAAAATCCCTGCCAGCCGGGCAAGTCGAAGCGCAGCCTTGGCTGCCGCTTCGTCTGCCACCAGATCGACCATCAGCGGCCCCGGTACGAAGCGGTCCATGTCCTGGCCCGGATCGGCCAGCGCGCGCACCACCTCGCGATCGATCCAGTCTCGCCGTGCAATCCGCACTGGTGCGCTTCCCGCCGCCTCGCGCTGGTTGCCAAGTCTCAGCGCCACCGCGCGTGGCCCGCTGATCAATATTGCCGCCGTCCCTTCCGGATCGGCCAGCGCGAGCATCGCTGCGCTCGCGGTTTCGACCGACAGGATCGTCATTCCGCCCACTCTGACGCAGCGCCCGCCACGAAGCGCGGCAATCGCGGTCTCGAGCGGGGCGATACTCAAATCTCGAGCTCCACCACCAGCGGGACATGGTCCGACGGTCGCTCCCACGACCGGCACGGCTCATGCACCCGATGCGCCACCGCCTGGTCGGCAAGCCCCGGGCTGGCCCACATATGGTCCAGCCGCCGCCCGCGATCGTTCGCGGTGTGGTCGGGCGATCGATAGCTCCACCAAGTGAAGCAGCGCTCCGGCGCGGGAATGAACTTGCGCCCCAGGTCTACCCAGTCGTGCGCCTGCTGCAACCGCTTGAGTGCGGCGATCTCGATCGGCGTATGGCTGACCACGTCGACCAACGCCTTGTGGCTCCACACGTCGCAATCGAGCGGCGCGACGTTGAAATCGCCGACGATCAGCGTCGGTTCGGCCAACCCTTCCGACCATTTCGTCATGCGCTCGAGGAAATCTAGTTTCTGCCCAAACTTCGGGTTGGCCACGCGGTCGGGAATGTCGCCGCCGGCCGGGATATAGACATTCTCCAGTCGGATCCCGCAGTCGAGCCGCGCCCCGACATGCCGTGCCTCACCATTGTCCTGCCAGTCGTGGCGTCCTTCGTCGTGCAATGGCAGTCGCGACAGGATCGCCACCCCATGATGCATCTTCTGCCCGTTGAGCTTGTGGTGAACATAGCCCAATTTGTGGAACAGCTCGGCGGGAAAAACGCTGTCGAGTGCCTTGGTCTCCTGCAAGCACAAGATGTCAGGCGCTTCCTCCTTGAGGAATCGCTCCACAATCGGCAGCCGCGCACGGACCGAGTTGATGTTCCAGCTGGCGATCTTGATAAGGGTCACGGGGCGGGGCTTAGCCGAACTTCGCGCATATTGGGCCAGAAAATAAAAGGCCCCCGCTCCGGGGGCATTGGAGCGAGGGCCAACCTGGCGTTCGTCACGCAAGGCGACCGTCGCGACCTTGGGTAACAGGGGGAAACCCCAAGTCTTGATACGACGATCGAGGTTACGCTTACGTCATCCTCCCTGACCGCGCGATGAACGGTTTCTGTTTGCTACTCGTTTCGCGGGGTCAACGATCAGTTGGCAATGATCGCGCTAGCGCCGCCGCTTTTGGGGCTCGGCGTAGGTAAAGGCGTTCTCGGCGACCGCGACATTGTAGCGTTGGCCGTCGAGCTTGACCGTGGTGCGCTTGTTCTGTGCATCGATCGCGGTCCAGCCTTCGAGCAACAGACCGCCGGGCGACGCCGGGTTGCGCACGAAGCCAAGCAGGATGGTGCCGAACTCTGGCCGGCGGGCATCGCGTGCGCGGACCAACAGGACTCGCGGATCCTTGCTCGGCACGACCCGCGCGATGCGCTGCAAATCGGGGTTGCTGGCGAGCAGCACCGACAGCGGCGATTTGGCAACCGGCCAGCTCGACTTCTGCCCGACTTCATAATCGACGAAGGTCAACGTCTTGCCATTGCCGACCAGCAGCATATTGGCGCCGCGGCCATATTCGAAGCGGATCTTGCCCGGCCGCTTGATCTGCAACGTCCCGCGCAGCGAGCGGTTCTTGCTGTCGGTCTGGACGAAATTGGCGGTCATCGACTGGGTTGCGGTCAAATGCGCCTCGACCCGCGCGAGGTCGGGATTGGTCTGCGCCGCGGCCGGCACCGCGATCATGGTGACCGCGGCGATCGGCGCGATGATGCGCGCGAAATGGGTCGAAAAAGTCATCATCTCATCTCCTGGAAGTTGCCGCACTTCTGGCATTCCCGCCTTGAATGCCCCCTGAACCTCAAGGGTTCCCTCGGGTTCAGGTCGATTGCCGCTCGTCAGATCGCCGCTCGTCAGATCGCCACTCGTCAGATCGGGTGCCCCTCGGTGTCGATCAGCACGTCACGACGCCCGACATGGTCGGGTTGGCCGACCAGTCCGTCCTTCTCCATTCGCTCGATCAGCCGCGCCGCGCTGTTGTAGCCGATTCGCAATTGCCGCTGGATGTAGCTGGTCGAGGCCTTCTGGCTTTCGGCCACGGTCTGGACCGCCTTGCGGTACAGCTGGGTCTCGGCATCGTCCTCGCCGACCGGCTGGCCGTCAAACAGATAGCCGCCGTCCTCTGGCTCCTCGGTCACTGCCTGAATGTAGTCGGGCACGCCCTGCTTGCGCCAATGCTCGGCCACCAGCCGGACCTCATCGTCGCTGACGAACGGCCCGTGGATGCGCATGATCTGCTTGCCGCCGGGCATATACAGCATGTCGCCCTTGCCCAGCAGCTGTTCGGCGCCCTGCTCGCCCAGGATCGTGCGGCTGTCGATCTTGCTGGTCACCTGGAAGCTGATCCGGGTCGGAAGGTTGGCCTTGATGACGCCGGTGATGACGTCGACCGAGGGCCGCTGGGTGGCCATGATCAGGTGAATCCCCGCAGCGCGCGCCTTCTGCGCCAGTCGCTGGATCAGAAATTCGACCTCCTTGCCGGCGGTCATCATCAGGTCGGCAAGCTCGTCGACCACTACCACGATCTGCGGCAGCACTTCATATTCCAGTTCTTCGGTTTCGTAGATCGGCTGGCCGCTGTCGGCGTTATAGCCGGTCTGCACCCGCCGCCCGAGCTGCGCACCCTTGGCCTTGGCGTCGCGCACCTTGGCATTGAAGCTCGACAGCTGACGAACCCCGAGGCTGGCCATCATGCGATAGCGTTCCTCCATCTGCTCGACGGTCCATTTGAGCGCGCGGATCGCCTTGCCCGGCTCGGTCACCACCGGCGCCAGCAGATGGGGAATGTCCTCGTAGACCGACAATTCGAGCATCTTGGGATCGATCAGGATCATGCGGCATTCGTCCGGCCCCATGCGATACAGCAGGGACAGGATCATGCAGTTGAGCCCGACCGACTTGCCCGATCCGGTGGTCCCCGCGACCAGCAGATGCGGCATTGGGGCAAGGTCGGCGATGACTGGGTCGCCGGCGATATTCTTGCCCAGCACCAGCGGCAGGCTCATCGCCTGGTCGTCATAGGCCTGGCTCCCGATCAATTCGGACAGCGCCACCGATTCACGCTTGGAGTTGGGTAATTCGATCCCGATCACGCTGCGTCCGGGGATGGTCGCGACCCGCGCAGACAGCGCCGACATGTTGCGCGCGATATCGTCGGCCAGCTGGATAACCCGGCTGGCCTTGATGCCCGACGCCGGCTCCAGCTCGTACATCGTCACCACCGGCCCCGGGCGAACCTCGACGATGTCGCCGCGGACGTGGAAATCCTCGAGCACGCTCTCCAGCAGCCGCGCGTTGCGCTCCAGTCCGGCGCGGTCGATGACATTCTTGCCCGATGCCGGCGGCGGGCTGAGCAGATCGACCGAGGGCAGCGCATAATTGTCGCCCAGCGCCAGGCTCGCCTGGCCCGCGGCCTTGCCTTTGCGCGGCGGCTGCTTGGCGGCCGGGGCGATGGCCCGCGTGGGTTCGGTCACCGCGACGCTTGGGCGCGATCGCGGCGGAACCGCGGCGGCCTCCCGGTTCTCGCGTTCTTCGACCGTCTTGCGCGGTTTGACCGGGCGCTCGGCTCCTCGCCGGAAGATCCCGCCGATCCAGTCGCGCTCGACCTCGTTCAGCCCGAATGCAATCCAGCCCAGCGCCAGCCCGCCCAACGCAAGCAAAGCGAGGATGGTCAAATGCAGCGGTCCCTCGATTGCCGGATTGCCGATCATGGCGATGCCATTGTCGGCCCCGCGTGCCCCGGCCAGGCCGAGCGCCCCGCCCCAGCCCGCGGGCAAGCCCGACACCGCCGATCCGCGCAGCATCCCGAGCGCAACCCCGATCAGCAGCACGCCGATCACCCCGACCAACAGCGACCGGCCCAGCCGCCCCGGCGGTTCGGCGCGCATCAGGCGCAGGCCGGCAATCGCGATCACCGGCAACAGCAGCGCCGCCGCCGGGCCGAACAGCATCAGCAACAGGTCGCTGGAATAAGCGCCGACGCTGCCCAGCCAGTTGACCGGCGGTCCGCCCGCTGCGGTCGAAAAGCTCGGGTCGACGCTATTGTGGGTAAGCAGCGCAACAGCCTGCGCAACGCTCGCGCCGATCAGCACCGCGCCGATGGTCCGCATCGCGAGCAGCCGCAGGCTGTCGCGCAACT
This sequence comes from Sphingomonadales bacterium, assembly GCA_038234545.1. Lineage (GTDB taxonomy): Bacteria > Pseudomonadota > Alphaproteobacteria > Sphingomonadales > Sphingomonadaceae > Sphingomicrobium. The sequence continues at coordinate 1,232 of JBBQTM010000019.1, read as the reverse complement.
TCTCTCTCCAGTCGGGCCCAAGGTCGCGCTTGCGGGCCCGTTCGGCGGCGGTCGCCATGTCAATTCCCCCGGGCAAAATCGTTTCGCTACAATGCGCTTCCGGCGAGTCCCCGGTCAAGTTGGCTTGGCGTCATTGCAAGCAGAGCGAAGCAATCCGGCAACACGGACGATTCTCGCAATTGTCGGCGCTTGGCGCTAGACAAGCGCCATGAGCCGAACCGACGTCATCATCCTCGGCGGGGGCCTGGTGGGCCTCGCGCTTGCCGCCGCACTCGATAGCAGCGGGCTGACCGCCGCGGTGATCGATCCGGTCGATCCCGACAGCTGGAAGGATGCCAGCTTCGACGGACGGACCAGCGCAGTGTCATCGAGTTCTCGGCGGATGTTCGACGCCATCGGCCTCGTTCCTCATCTGCTCGAGCCGGGCTGCCCGATCCGCACCATTCGCGTGGCCGACGGCCTCGCGCCGGGCGGGCTGGCGTTCGAGCCGCCGCAGGGCGACGACGAGCCTCTCGGCTGGATGCACGAGAATCGAAATTTGCGGCAGGCCCTTCGCGCCCGGGCGGAAGCTGCCAAGAACGTCACGCTCCACTGGAAATCAAAAGCGGCGCACATCGACCGCGCCGAACACGGTGTCACCGTCACCCTCGACAGCGGCGAAACGCTGACCGCTGCACTGCTGGTCTCCGCCGAGGGCCGCAACAGCGCGACCCGCGAGGCCGCCGGGATCCGCGTCGCGCGCTGGCAATATGAACATGCCGCGATCGTTTCGACCCTTGCTCACGAGCGTCCGCACGACGGTGTCGCGTGGGAAATTTTTTACCCCGGCGGCCCGTTCGCCTTGCTGCCGATGACCGATCTCGATGGCTGCCCCCGCTCGGCGATCGTCTGGTCGGTGGCCAAGGACGATGCTTCCGGGTTCCTCTCGCTTAGCGACGCCGATTTCGCCGCCGAAGCGCAGGCCGCGATGGGCAGTTTCCTGGGGGAAGTGAAACTGCTTACCCCGCGCTCATCCTACCCGCTCGGATTCCACCATGCCGCGCGCATCACCGATCGCCGGCTTGCGTTGGTCGGGGACAGTGCCCACGCCATCCACCCGATCGCCGGGCAGGGCCTCAACCTCGGCTTCCGCGACGCCGCCGCCCTGGCTCAGGTATTGGTCGAAGGCGCGCGGCTCGGGCTCGATCTCGGCGACCGCCAATTGCTCGACCGTTACGAGCGCTGGCGCGGGC
>JBBQTM010000018.1:0-26579 GCA_038234545.1 Sphingomonadales bacterium | reverse complement strand
CCCGCTCGCCGCGCAGACCATCGCCATTACCGGCGGCACAGTGGCGCTTGGCGATGGCTCCGATCCCATCGTCGGCGGCACGGTCGTCATCCAGAATGGCAAGATTCTCGGCGCGGGCATCGGTGTGCCGATCCCGCGCGGGTCACAGATTGTCGATGCGCGCGGCAAATGGGTGACACCGGGGATCATCGGCGGATTTTCGCGCCTTGGCCTCAGCGAAGTCGATTTGTCGGCTGACGGGACTACCGACGACCGCGCCCCGGCGGGGCCGTTCAGCGCGGCGATCGATGTCGCGCCGGCGATCAATCCGATGAATTCGACCATCGCCGTCAACCGCGCCGATGGCGTGACCCGGGCGATCGTCGCGCCGAGCACGGCGCGCAACATCTTCGCCGGGCAGGGGGCGATGATCGACCTTGGCGCCGACCATGACCCGATCACCGCGGCGCGCCGCTTCCAGTTCGTCGAACTCGGCGAATCCGGCGCGGCGACGGCGGGCGGATCGCGCGCTTCAGCGCATCTGCTGTTCCGCAACGCGCTTCGTGAGGCGGGCGAGCTCGGCCGCTACGCGACCCGAATCTCGTCGGGCGCCCGGCAACCGGTCGACAATCCGGTCGAAGGCCCGGTGGTCCGCGATCCCAACGAATCGCGCCTCATCGGCCCGGGGGCGCAGCGCAGCGACGACGTCTTGCTGACCCGCTTCGACGCCGCGGCATTGGTCCCGGTGCTGCAGGGGCGGCAATATCTTCTGGTCCATGTCGAGCGCGCCAGCGATATCCTCCAGACGATCGCGCTGAAGCGTGAATTCCCGCAATTGAAGCTGGTGATGGTCGGCGTGACCGAGGGCTGGACGGTGGCGGACCGCATCGCCGCGTCGGGCATTCCGGTGATCGCGTCGGCGGTCAACGACCTTCCAGCCAGCTTCGAGCAACTGGCGGCGACCCAATCGAACATCGGCCGAATGCGCGCCGCCGGAGTCAAGGTCGCGATCGGAATGATCGACGACAATGACACGCGCTATTTGTTCAATCAGCGCCAATATGCCGGCAATCTGGTCGCGCTCGGCAAGGTGCCGGGTGCAACCGGGGTCAGCTGGGGCGAAGCGCTGGCGATGATCACGTCGAAACCCGCCGAAGTGATCGGCATGGGCGACAAACTCGGCAGTTTGGCGCGTGGCCGGCAAGGCGATGTGGTGATCTGGTCTGGCGATCCGTTGGAGATGGCCAGCGAGGCGCAGATGGTGTGGATCGACGGCGTCTCCCAACCGCTCGAAAGCCGCCAGACCAAGCTTCGCGACCGCTATCAGAGCCTGGAACGCAAGGCGCTGCCGGAGGCGTATCGGCGGTAGTCGATGACGGTCCGGCGCCGCCTGGGCGGCCGGACCGGGATCTGGGCGTTGGTCGCTTAACCTTTTTGCGGCTAAGCCCGGCAAATGAGCAGGAAATTCTTCGGTACCGACGGGATTCGCGGGCGCGTCAATGATGCGCCGATGACGGCGGAAATCGCCATGCGCGTCGGCCAGGCGGCGGGCGCGCACTTCCTTCGCGGCGATCATCGCCATCGGGTGGTGATCGGCAAGGACACGCGCCTCAGCGGCTACATGATGGAATCGGCGATGGTCGCGGGCTTCACCTCGGTCGGCATGGACGTCGTCCTGCTCGGGCCGATGCCGACCCCGGCGGTGGCGATGCTGACCCGCTCGATGCGCGCCGACCTCGGCGTGATGATCTCCGCAAGTCACAATCCGTTCGTCGACAATGGCATCAAATTGTTCGGCCCCGACGGCTATAAATTGAGCGACGAGGCCGAGCGGTCGATCGAGCGGCGACTGGGCAAGGAGCCCAAGCTGGCCAAGGCCGACATGGTCGGTCGCGCCAAAAGGATCGAGGACGCGCGTGGTCGCTACGTTCATTTTGTAAAGTCGACCTTCCCCGAACAGCTTCGCCTCGACGGGCTCAAGATCGTGATCGATTGCGCCAATGGCGCCGCCTATCACGTCGCCCCCGACGCCTTGTGGGAACTTGGCGCGGACGTCATCCCGCTCGGCGTTCGCCCCAACGGCACCAACATCAACGACCAGTGCGGATCGACCTATCCGCAAGCGCTTCAGGAAACGGTGGTCGCCAGCGGCGCCGACATCGGCCTCGCATTGGATGGCGACGCCGACCGGCTGATCGTGGTCGACGAGACCGGCAAGGTAATCGACGGCGATCAGTTGATGGCGTTGATCGCATTCGAGCATCAGCGTCGCGGCCTTTTGAAGGGCACGGCGGTGGTGGCGACGGTGATGTCCAACCTCGGCCTCGAGCGGCGGCTGGCGAAGGAGAATATCGCGCTTGCCCGCACCCAGGTCGGTGATCGTTATGTGCTCGAGGAGATGCGGCGCAGCGGGTGCAACGTCGGCGGCGAGCAGTCGGGGCACATCATCCTGACCGACCATGCCACCACCGGCGACGGGCTGGTCGCGGGGCTGCAGATCCTTGCCGCGATGGTCGACAGCGGCAAGAAAGCCAGTGAATTGCTCGACCAGTTCGAAGCCGTGCCGCAATTGCTCAAGAACGTCCGTTACGAAAAGGGCGAACCGCTCGACGATGCCAAGGTGACCAAGCGCATCGCCGCCGCCGAGAAGCAACTTGAAGGCAAGGGCCGCCTCGTCATCCGCAAGTCGGGCACCGAGCCACTGATCCGGGTCATGGCGGAAGGCGACGATATGGCCGAGGTCGAGGCGATCGTCGACGACATCTGCGCCGCAGTAGCCGCCGCCTGATGCTGGAGATGCGCCCCGATTGCGGACGATGCGGCGTCGATTTGCCGGCCGATCAACATGGTGCGTTCATCTGTTCGTTCGAATGCACCTTCTGCGCGGAGTGCACCGAGCAATTGGACGAGCGCTGCCCTAATTGCGGCGGCGAACTGAGCGATCGCCCGACCCGCACCGGCAAGAATCTGGAGCAGCATCCCACTTCGACGTTCCGGAAATATTCCCCTCCCGCTGGCGGGAGGGGCTAGGGGTGGGCCCGACGGACACTTATGGGAGTGAAAGCCCCACCCGCAAGAGGGAGGGGAGAAATATCGCCCGAATCCTGGTCATCGCCGGGTCCGACTCAGGCGGGGGCGCGGGGATCCAGGCTGACATCAAGACCATCACCATGCTCGGTGGTCATGCCATGACCGCCATCACCGCGATCACCGCGCAGAATACGATCGGCGTGTCCGCGGTCCACCCGGTCCCGGCGGAAATGATCCTCGCCCAGATCGACGCGGTGGCGAGCGACATCGGGGTCGACGCGATCAAGATCGGGATGATCGGCGGTGCCTTTGCCGCGCGGGTCATCGCCGAACGGCTGGCGCTATTCGAGAATGTGCCGATCGTGTTCGATCCGGTGATGGTCGCAACCAGCGGCGCTCCGCTGGCCGATGACGAGACCATCGCCGCGTTCGGGCAATTGATGGACGTCGCCACCATCACCACGCCGAACCTCCCCGAAATCCGCCGCCTGACCAGCGAGGAGGACCCGGTCGCCGCCGCCTTGAGCTTGTGCTCGGCGCATCGCTGCGCGGTGCTGATCAAGGGCGGGCATGAGGAAGGCGACGCGCTGGCCGATGCGCTGATCGAGGAGGATAATATCACCAGCTGGCAAGGTCAGCGGATCAATACCAGCAGCACGCACGGCACCGGCTGTACGCTCGCCTCCGCGATCGCGATGTTCCTCGCCGAGGGTCATGCGCTGCCCCAAGCCGTCGGTCGTGCCCGCGAATTTGTCCGCGTTGCGCTCCATGCCGCGCCCAACATCGGGCAGGGCGGCGGGCCGATCGGTCAGGCCGACGTGCGGCTCGATGTCGGTCCCGGATCGATGCCGCGGATGAACCAGGTGACGATGACGGTCACCGATTATGCCAAGTCCGTCACCTTTTACCGCGCTCTTGGCCTCCGGCAAATCGTCGACAGTCCCGAGAACGGCTATGCCCGGTTCGAGACCGGCGGAGGCGCGACCCTTTCGATTCAGGCCGACGCCGACGAAGTGATCTCCCCGACCACCGCCATCTATCTCGAAAGCGACGACATCGACCGTGAAGTCGATCGGCTGGCGCGGCTTGGCATCCCGTTCGAACATGGCCCGCGAAACCAGCCGTGGATGTGGCGCGAGGCGCGGCTGCGTGACCCCTCGGGCAACACGGTGTTCCTCTACAAGGCGGGCGAGGCACGTCGCTTCCCGCCATGGCGCATCGCCGAATGATCGCGGGCGTTGACGAGGCGGGCAGGGGGCCGCTGGCGGGGCCGGTGGTGGCCGCAGCGGTGATATTGTGCGGCAAGGAAATTCGCGGACTGGCCGACAGCAAAATCCTGAAAGCTGCCGACCGCGCCAAATTGGCGAGCCGGATCCACGACCGCTGCCATGTCGGGATCGGCCTCGCCACCGTCGACGAGATCGATGCGATCAACATCTTCCAGGCGACGATGCTGGCGATGACGCGAGCGATGGAGGCCCTATGCGAGATCATCGGCTGCGATCCGGTCGAGGCGCTGATCGACGGCAACCTCACGCCTGTCGGACGGCGGCCCGAATGGCGCTGGCCGGCGCGCGCGATCGTCGGGGGCGATGCCACCACGCGCTGCATTTCGGCCGCGTCGATCGTCGCCAAGCAACATCGCGACGCGTTGATGCTGGTCGAACATGAGCGCCACCCGGCTTACGGTTTCGCACGTCACAAGGGCTATGGCACACCCGAGCATCTCGCCGCGTTGCGAACCCATGGGCCGAGCCCGCTGCACCGTCGAAGCTTCGCCCCGGTCGCCCAACTGGCCGTTTTTTGAGCCCTGAGTCCTTCGAGTCACACCGCTAGGGATTGAGTCTCCGGCATCGGTGCGACTCAACATGTGGTGGTTGTGCCCTTGCGGATTCCTTTTGTTCTCTGCCCCCTATCGGACGTTGTTAACCCTTGTTCGCTTGACCATGACTCGTCGCTGACTCACCCTTGGTGGCAACGAGGGGGGCTTTCGCCGTGAACATGATTTTGCCGGTAACGGAGACGAACGGGCGTCCGCGCCCGCGCACTAGTCCCAAAGCCCAGCGCGAGCTTCCGCTCGACCAAATCATCCTTGGCGATTGCATCGCTGAGATGGCGCGCTTGCCCGACAAATGCGTCGACATGATCTTCGCCGATCCGCCCTACAATCTACAGCTCGGCGGTGATCTGCTTCGGCCCGAGGGCGGCAAGGTCGATGCCTGCGACGACGATTGGGACAAGTTCGACAGCCTCGCCACCTATGACGATTTCACCCGTGAATGGCTGGCCGAGGCGCGGCGCATATTGAGGGATGACGGCACCATCTGGGTGATCGGAAGCTATCACAACATCTACCGCGTCGGATCGCTGCTGCAGGACGCCGACTTCTGGATCTTGAACGATATTGTGTGGCGCAAAGCCAATCCGATGCCCAACTTCCGAGGCACGCGCTTCACCAACGCGCACGAGACCTTGCTGTGGTGCGCCAAGGACGAGAAGGCTCGCTACACCTTCAATTATCGCCAGATGAAGGCGCTCAACGACGACCTCCAGATGCGCAGCGACTGGGTGCTCCCGATCTGCTCGGGCGGCGAACGCGCCAAGGATGGCAACGGCGACAAGGCCCACCCAACCCAGAAGCCGGAAAGCCTGCTGTATCGCGTGCTTTTGTCGTGCACCAAGCCGGGCGACATCGTGCTCGACCCGTTCTTCGGCACCGGCACCACCGGCGCTGTGGCACGGCGGCTCGGGCGGCGCTGGATCGGGATCGAGCGCGAGCCGGCCTATGCCAAGGTCGCGCGGGCGCGGATCGACGCGACGCTGCCACTCGACGAAAGCGCGATGACGGTGATGGCCGACAAGCGCTCGGCGCCGCGCGTTGCCTTCGGGCTATTGGTCGAAAGCGGGATGGTTCCGGCGGGCTCGGTGATCACCGACGCCAAGCGCCGCTGGACTGCGACGGTGGGGGCCGATGGGTCGATCGTTTGTGACGGCCACGCGGGGTCGATCCACAAGGTCGGCGCGGCGTTGCAGGGCGCGCCAAGCTGCAATGGCTGGACCTTCTGGCATGTCGAGACTGATGGACGGGCGCAGCCCATAGACGCTCTTCGCCAGCAACATCTGTCCGCGTTATAACGGAGTCATGACAACTCTCCTCCGCCCCACCGGCTTCGTCGATTCCCCGTTCGGGCATGACGGCAAGGTCGCGCGGCTCGCGGGTGGGCTGAATTGGTTCGCTTCGGTCGAATTGATTCACGACGACGGCGCGCGCGAACTGGTTCCGGTCGAGGGCGTGGAATCCCGCTTCGACGATCGCATGGCGGCCGCCTGGGCGAACCTCACCGCGGCCCGCGCGCCGCTCCAGTTGGGCCAGCGCACCATTCGCCTCGACCAGCCGCAGGTGATGGGCATCGTCAATGCCACCCCCGACAGTTTCTCCGACGGCGGTCAGTTCGCCGACTCGCGCGCCGCGGCCGAGGCAGGCGCATCGATGGCAGCATCCGGTGCGGCCCTGATCGACGTTGGCGGCGAATCGACACGTCCCGGCGCTAAGGACGTGTGGGAGGGCGACGAGATCGAGCGCATCCTGCCGGTCGTCCAGCAACTCGCGGCCGGTGGCACCGCCGTGTCGATCGATACGCGAAAGGCAACGGTTATCGAGGCCGCGCTCGGGGCCGGGGCAGGGCTGGTCAACGACGTTTCCGCGCTGACGTACGATGAGCGTTCAGCCGACGTGGTCGCGGCGGGCAAGGTGCCGGTGATCCTGATGCATCACCAGGGCGATCCACAGTCGATGCAGGAAAACCCACGCTACCGCGACGTCCTTGTCGAGGTTTACGAGTGGCTTGAACAACGAATCGCCGCCGCCGAAGCAGCTGGCATTGCCCGCGCCAACATCCTCGTCGATCCCGGTATCGGTTTCGGCAAATCGGTCGCCCACAATCTAGAATTGTTGAATGGACTGGCCATCTTTCACGGCCTTGGCTGCCCGCTCGTGATCGGCGCCAGCCGCAAGCGGATGATCGGTGCCCTGTCGAACGAAGCGCCGGCCGATCAACGCCTCGCCGGAAGCCTTGCGCTGGCATTGAAGGCTGCCGAGCAGGGTGTGCAGCTGATCCGCGTCCACGACGTCCCCGCAACGGTGCAGGCGCTCAAGGTCTGGCGCGGGTTGCGGGACCAGGCGCTGACGCCGCGGGTTTCGTAGCCACCATCATCGGCCCCAACGGCACGCCCGCATCCATCCGCCCGTTCGCCGGATCCCACAATGAACTCACCGATCCGTCGAAATATAGCGCGTTCCTAGCCTTCAGTCCGTCGCGAAAGAAACGTGCCAATTTGCCGAACGACACGACTTCGTTGCTGATCACGAACAGCGGCCTGCCGCCCGGCGCGATGCCGACCCCATTGCGGATGAAGCGGGACTGACCGTCGGGATCGAACTTGGGGTGGATGGCCCCGTCGATCACCAGCATTGGGCCCGATTGGGTGGCAAAGGCGATTGCCGGTGATGGAGCGAAGGCCTCGCTGGTCACGACCTTCGCCGACCCGTCGCGCCGCACCAGGAATACGCCGTTCGGTTTCAGGTGAAAATTGCCGCTACCATCGCGGGTGTTGAGACGATGGACCTGGCGTCCGTCGACCACCGCGAGACCAATCGGCCGGCCGTCATCATCGAACATCCCGGCATTCACCGCAAACGCGACGTGTTCGGCCGGGAGCGAAGTCATGACGTCTGCAAAGCCCCGCCGGGCAGTTTCGTCCGCACCTGCCGCAACGAGCCGCAGCGCGCCCTTTCCAGGATCGCACACGGTGAATCGGCTCTCCTCGAATATCTCGATTCGGCAAGGCGATGCCGGCCATTCCGACGTCGTCTTGGCCGATCCGCAGGCAGCTAGCAGGAGGAAAAGCAGGGCGATGCGGCGCATCGGCCAAGCCTAGCCAATCAATTGGTGGTGTCGATCCCGAGTTCGCCGAGCTTGCGGTACAAGGTCGAGCGACCGATCCCCAGCCGCCGCGCGACTTCGGTCATGCGGCCGCGATAATGGCCGATGGCGAGGCGGATCAGGTCGGCCTCGATCTCCTCCATGCTGCGCAAATGACCGTCGGGGCGAATCACCGTCAGCTGCGGCCCACCCATCGATGCTTCGGGGCTGAGCTGGACCAGTTCGCTGGCGCGATCGCTTTTGCGCCCGGAAAAACGCGACTGGATCGCGATGTGCGGGAAATGCTCGGCAGTCAGCGCATCGCCGTCGCATTGCACCGAGGCGCGAAACAATACCCCGGCCAGCTGGCGGACATTGCCCGGCCAGCCATAGCGCATCAGCACCGCCAGCGCGTCATTGCCGATCGATAGCGCACGGCTGTCATGCTGGCTGGCGATCCGGGCCAGCAGATGGCGGGCGAGGGCCGGGATGTCGCCGCTACGGTCGCGCAACGGCGGGATGGTGACCGCGGTCGATTCGACCCGTTCCCGCAGTTTCGGATCGAAATCCTCGCCCAACGGGGCGTTGGAGGTTGCGATCAGGCGAATGTCGACCGAATTGCTTCCATTGCAGCCGACCGGACGGACTTCGCCGGTCGCCAATACGCGGTCGAGCGCGGCCTGGGTTTCTGGTGGAAGGGCGCCGATGTCGTCGAGCAACAAGGTCCCGCCATCTGCCTCACGCACCTTGCCGATCTTTTCCGAGAACGCCCCCGGGAACGCCCCCGCGACATGGCCAAACAACGTTGAATCGATAATGTTGGAGGCGACTGCCTTGCAGTCAACCTGGACCAACGGCCCGCGCGCCCGAAGGCTCGCCGAATGGATCGCCTGGGCAAAGGTTTCCTTGCCTGCGCCCGGCTCGCCGATGACCAGGATCGGCATTCGATTGCGCGCCGCTTTCGCCGCCACCGCCAGCGCGGCGCGGAAGTCGGGTGCCGCGCCGATCATTTCCTCGAGCGGCAGCACCGGTGCCATTTTCTCCGCCAGGGGGGCCAGTTCGCCGGCCGCGCGGCGGCGGTCGCGATGCGCGCTCAACGCCTCGATCAGTCGCTCGGGCGCAACCGGGCGGACCAGGAAATCATTCGCCCCGGCGCGCATCGCCTCGACCGCGCAGACGATCGATTCGCCGTCAGCGAGCACGATGATCGGAAGATCGGGCCGCGCACTCTTCAGCGCAGCGATCAGCGCCGGACCGCTTTCGCCGTCCCAACCCGACAGCAAGGCCGCGCGAACCTCGCGCCCGTGCTGACCTTTCAGCAGCTCAAGCGCGCCTTCCGACACGGCGTTGGCCAAGCTCCATCCGGCGCGCGATGCGGTCGCGGCGACCAGCCGCCGTTCGGCGGGGTCGCTGTCGATCAGCAGCAGGGATCGAAGAACTTCTTCGCGCATGGTCGGACCTTTCGGACGGCCACTGTAGGGGGCAGTGGTAAAGACCCGCTTAAGGCCGTCCGGTACGGGCGAGGGGCGAAGAAAAGCGCTTGGGCGCGCGCGCCGCGATTGGTAAGACGCATACCAAATCAACCATCCTCAGGGGAATGATATGACAACCGACATGCAGGGCCACGACGATCCCAAGGTCGATAATGCTGTTCACCAGCGGGACTATGCCGGTTTCATCAACTTGCTCAAATGGACCATCATCGTGGTCGCGATCATTTCCGCCGCCGTCATTTTCATCATCAGCAATTGAGCGGCGGCGGCGCCAGGATCGCGGTCCTTCGGGAACAAGCGCCGGAGACCAGGGTCGCGGCGATACCCGAGACGGTGAAGAAGTTCATCGCGCTCGGTGCGTCGGTCGCGGTCGAGCGCGGAGCGGGCGACACCGCGGGCGTGTCCGACACCGATTATGAAGCCGCCGGCGCGACCGTCGCCGACCGCGCTGCCGTGCTGAGCGATGCCACGATCATTTTGTGCATTACCGGCCCGGGACCCGACAGTCTGGCCGGAGCCGCCGAGGGCACCTTGCTGGTCGGCGCGCTCGATCCTACCCGCCGCGTCGACGACATCGCGGCTTATGCCAAGGCGGGGCTCGTGCCGATGGCGATGGAAAAGATGCCCCGAATCACCCGCGCCCAGTCGATGGACATCCTTTCCTCGCAGTCTAACCTGGCCGGCTACAAGGCCGTGGTCGATGCCGCCTCGACCTATGGCCGCGCCTATCCGATGATGATGACCGCAGCCGGCACCGTCAGCCCGGCGAAAGTATTCGTGATGGGGGTCGGTGTCGCGGGCCTGCAGGCGATCGCCACCGCCAAGCGCCTCGGCGCGCAGGTCAGCGCGACCGACGTCCGCTCGGCCACGCGCGAACAGATCATGTCGCTCGGTGCCAAGCCGATCTTCGTCGAAAATGTCGCTGGGATCGAAGGCGAGGGGGCGGGCGGCTATGCCGGCGAAATGTCGCCCGAATATCAGGCGGCGCAGGCCGAGCTCGTCTCCAGCCATATCGCCAAGCAGGATATCGTCATCACCACCGCATTGATCCCCGGCCGACCCGCGCCGCGGCTGATCAGCGATGCCCAGCTGGCGACAATGCGCAGCGGCAGCGTGGTGGTCGATCTCGCCGCCGAAGCGGGTGGCAATGTCGAGGGTTGTGTCGCGGGCGAGCATGTCGTCCGCCACGGGGTGACGATCATCGGCGCGGTCCAGTTGGCACGCACCCTTGCTGGCGACAGCTCGGCGCTGTTCGCACGCAACCTGTACAACTTTCTAAGTGCCTTCTGGGACAAGGAATCGGGTAATCCGATGCTTCCCGACGACGATGAGATCGTTATTGCACTGCGAGTCGCGCCCCGAGTCGAATCGACCGCCGTGCCCGCCACCTGACTCTTATTCATCCGCCATGGCGCCGGTCGACGGAACTCGATCAGGCGTAAAATAAAAAAGACCGGAGGGGAGAACCCATCCGGTCTTTTTGTTTTCTTTCAGAGCGTTAGATGGCTCAGCCGCCGCTTCCGCCGCCGCCCCAGCCGCTGCCGAGAAGCCAGCTCCAGAAACCACCTTTTGTCGGACGCTTGTTCATATCAAACCCCTGTTTTTCGACGTGCGAATCACATCGGCACAGAAGCATATTAACCTTAATCGATATGGTTATCAAACGATTCACTATGACTCTTAAGAATTATCGATGAGCGTGCACGAATTGGCCGAGCTTTCGGATAATGGGCGTCGATCGGAATGGAGAGGGGACAAGGCACGAGGTGTGCCGGACGAGCACACCCGTCCGCGAATGCCTCACGCTTGCTTGTGTATGACGGGTACGAACCCTAGGCGGCGCTGCGCTTGCGCTCGCTGTTCATGCGGCGGACCAGCTCTTCGAAGCTCATCGGGCGGCCTACGATAAAGCCCTGGGCGACGTCGCACTGCATGTCGCGCAACTGTTCCAGGCTTCGGGGATCCTCGACCCCCTCGGCCACGACCGTTCGGCCGAGCGAATGGGCCAGCGCGATGGTCGACTGGACCATGATGAGGTCGGACCGATTGTCGCGCATCGTCTTGATGAAGCTCTGGTCGATCTTGATCTCGGTGGCAGGCATTTTCTTGAGATAATCGAGTGTCGACAGGCCGGTTCCATAATCGTCGATCGCGATCCGGACCCCCAGGTCGCGCAGCCGGTTGAGTAGGTCGATCCCGTTGCCGGTGCCGGAAATGGCGGCGGTTTCGGTCAGTTCGAGGGTCAATTTATCGGCGTTAAGGCCGTGGCGACCAAGCACCGCCGCGACCCGCTCGGGCAGCCGACGATCGTTCAGCATGCGGGCCGAGAGATTGACCGCAATTCCGAAGTCATACCCCTTGCGCACCAGTTGGGCGGTCGCGCCGATCGCCTGGTCGAGCACGAAGTCGGTAAGTTTCTCGATCCGATCGCTCTGTTCGGCGGCGGTGACAAATTCGGTCGGGCTGATCGGGCCTTTTTCGGGATGAGTCCAGCGAGCCAGCGCTTCCGCACCGATCGTCCGGCGCGTCGCCAGGTCGAGCTTGGGCTGGTAGGCGATCCAAACCTGGCCATCGTCGATTGCGGTGTCGAGCTGCGACAGCAACGACAGGCGCCAAGGTACTTCCTGCAACCGTGCGGGATCGTGGAATTTCCACTTCAGTGCCTCGCCGTCGGCCTCGTCGGCGGCGACTAGCGCGCTACCCAGGCGGCTCGATATCGAGCGGCTGCTGCCGACCTCGATCCCGAAGCTGAGCGCCACGTCATAATTGATCCCCGCCACCCGGATCGGCGAGCGGAACAAGGAGTGCAGCGCCTCAAGATGGTTGGCGAACGGCATGCCTTTGTCGCCGAACCAAGCGAAAATGCCTTCGTCGCCCTGGAAGATCACGCGTTGGCTGTCTCCAAGGCCAAGCCGCGCAACGATCTGCTCGACGAACCGTTTCTCGCCGGTCGCGTCCAGGGTCGAGGCGATTTCGGCATAGTTATGCACTCGGACAGCGACCAGCGGAAGGTCACGGCCAGCCTTTTCAGCAGAAAGAGCGGCTAGATTGGGAAGCCCGGTCAGCGCATGGACCAGTCCGCGCGATTTGGACCGTGCCCATGCCATCCGCGACGCGACTGCCGCGATCAGAAACAATCCAGCGGTCACATCGACGAAGAGTAAATGCGCTTCGAGCGGAATTGGAGCCAACAACAGAATTGCTGTCCCGGCAATCAGCGGATGACGTCCACGACGCATTAGACAAACGATGCTCGCCGCCAGTGCGACAGCCAAGGCAGGAATCCAGCCTAAACTGATCGGCGAACCGGCCATGAGCGTTTCCGCTCCAAGAATGTGAACGAGGACGCCTCCCCGCTTGCCGCGGCCGGGGACAGTATAAAGGTCGCCGATTTGGAAAGCGGTCGTTCCAAAGACCACGGTCTTGCCGCGCACACGCGCTGGATCGACTCGATTATTAACGATGTCGGAAGCACTGATCCTTGGTATGCTTTCAACATCGATGCTGTAGTCAATCGGATATTTGCGATTAACCGGCCCGTTGACGCCAGCAATCTTGGCTGACAGCGTGGGCATGGGCTTACCGTTGTAAGTTACCGCCTTGTCCAGTTCCCAAACAGCGGACTGCCAACTAAAATTCCAGGCGACGGACGCAACCGCAGCGTGTTCCGCGAGGACTGGGATTGGCAAGCCCGGATTTTCTTTGCCTTTGTGGTCGCCAAGGCGGGTTTGGGCACCCAGAGTCACTTTCCCAGACCGTTTGATGGCCTCGGCGAGCTTGCGATCGTCGGCCTCACTCGCGGGACCAGTGTAGAGAATGTCGAAAACGATGCTTTTCGCTCCAAGCTGGTCGATTGCATCGATTATCTCGGCCTGCTTGCCGCGTGGCCAAGGCCAATTGTCGATTTCGCGAAGGCTTTTTTCATCGACTTCCACAAGCACGATATCACCGCTGACCGGTTGCTGGTGCGTACTGTTGCGGACAATTCTAAGGGTGTCCTCCAACGGTTCGCCGAACCGGACCGCCCCAAACACCAGCGCGAGCACCAACGGCACCCACAGCAGCTTGAGCCGTTGGCGAAGCGATTCGGTCGCGACTGGGGCGCTTGCCGGCACAATGTTCCTTTCTGTCCGCCGTCCTGCGCAGGAAAAGGTTAGTAAATCGGAAACCCTGCATTAAATTTGGCGGGATTAACGCTGTGCGCGGGATAAGGGCGCATCCTGAAAAGGCGCTGTCCTACCGCCCCTCGTCTGTGCCATGCAGTGCAGCGCGCCGCCGATCTTTTGCGCCGACCCGTGGAGGAGTGATGGACTTCCTTTCGATCCTGTCGATTTTCGTGCTGGCCTGTTTCGTCGGCTATTTTGTCGTTTGGTCGGTGACCCCGGCGCTGCACACCCCGCTGATGGCGGTGACCAATGCCATTTCCAGCGTGATCATCGTCGGTGCTCTGATCGCCGCCGCCGCCGCCGGAAGTCCGATCGCCAAATGGCTCGGCTTGACCGCTGTCGTGCTGGCATCGATCAATATCTTCGGCGGGTTCGCGGTCACGGCGCGGATGCTGGCGATGTACAAGAAGAAGGATCGGTGAGCGTGGACCTGTTGCACGCCGCGAACTGGCTGAAGGAGCGCCGCTGGTGGGTCGCGCTGGTGCTCGTCGTCATCGCCGGTTACACGATCGGTAAGGACATGGCGCTGCGCGACAATTCCCGCGCGGCTGCCACGCATTCGGGGAGCGTCGGTCATGCATGAGGCCGCCGCGACCCCGGCCTGGGTGCTGATCGCCTATCTCGTCGCCGGTATCTGCTTCATTCTCGCGCTTCGCGGCCTGTCGAGCCCGGCATCGAGCCAGCGCGGCAATCGGCTGGGCATGATCGGCATGGCCATCGCGATGGTCACCACGCTTGCCATCCACGACGTTGCCTCGACGCTGGAAATCGCGATTGCCATCGCCATCGGCGGTGCCATCGGGCTGGTCACCGCGCGGCGCATCAAGATGACCGACATGCCGCAACTGGTGGCGGCGTTTCACTCGCTGGTCGGGTTGGCCGCGGTGCTGGTCGGCGCGGCGGCATTCCTCAACCCCAGTGCCTTTGGCATTCTCGGCGACGGCGGAATTTACCAAGCGAGCCGGGTTGAGCTCGGGCTGGGCGTCGCGATCGGTGCGATCACGTTCAGTGGCTCAGTGATCGCCTTCCTCAAACTGAACGGCAACATGAGCGGCTCGCCGATCCTGCTGCCGCTGCGCCACATCATCAATCTCGGTACCCTGGTCGCGATTCTCGGGCTGATCGCTTACTTCACCCAGGACCAGTCGCCATGGGTGTTCTGGACCATCTGCATCCTCGCCTTCGCGATCGGCTTCCTGCTGATCATCCCGATTGGCGGCGCCGACATGCCGGTCGTGGTGTCGATGCTCAACAGCTATTCGGGCTGGGCCGCCGCGGCGATGGGCTTCACGCTCGGCAACACCGCAATGATCATCACCGGGGCACTGGTTGGGTCGTCGGGCGCGATTCTCAGCTACATCATGTGCCGCGCCATGAACCGCAGCTTCATCTCCGTCATTGCCGGCGGATTCGGCGCGGTCTCGGGGGGACCGGCGGCCGAAGCGATCGACCGCCCCTACAAGCGCGGTTCCGCCGAGGATGCCGCCTTCCTGATGCAACAGGCCGACAAGGTGATCATCGTCCCCGGTTACGGCATGGCGGTCGCGCAGGCGCAGCATACGCTTCGGGAGATGGGCGACATGCTCAAGAAGCAGGGGGTCGAGGTCAAATATGCCATCCACCCCGTCGCGGGCCGGATGCCGGGGCACATGAACGTGCTGCTGGCCGAGGCCAACGTGCCGTACGACGAAGTGTTCGAGCTGGAGGATATTAACAGCGAATTCGCCCAGGCCGACGTTGCCTTCGTGATCGGCGCCAACGACGTCACCAACCCGGCCGCCAAGACCGACAAGACGTCGCCCATATACGGCATGCCCGTACTCGACGTCGAGAAGGCGCGGACGGTGCTGTTCATCAAACGCTCGATGGGCGGCGCGGGCTATGCCGGGGTCGATAACGAATTGTTCTACCGCGATAACACCATGATGCTCCTGTCCGACGCCAAGAAGATGGTCGAGGAAATCGTGAAGTCGCTCGGTTCATCATAAAAATCGCGGACCAGTGCGTTAAACCCTTCTTTTAACGACGAGTCTCAGGCAAAAACTTGCCCTCGGTACGTGCGCGACGAAGGTGGGAACGTGAAGAAGCTTGGCATCATCGGCGGGACGAGCTGGTCGTCGACCGCGCTCTACTACGAGCACATCAATCGCCTCGTCGCGCAGCGCCTTGGCGGATTGCACAGCGCGACGCTGGCGATCGAAAGCCTCGATCTAGCCCCATTCGCGGCGATGCAGCAGGCGGGTGACTGGGACGGCGTTGCCAAGGTCGTGGTCGATGCCGCGAAGCGCCTGAAGGCGAGCGGCGCCGACGCGCTGCTGCTGGCGTCCAATACGTCGCACAAGGTCGAGGGCGCGGTGGCGGCCGAAACCGGCTTGCCGATTCTGCACATCGCCGATGTGACCGCCGACCGGCTGGTTGCCGACGGCCGCACCAGGGTGGGACTGCTCGGGACCCGCTTCACCATGACCGAGCCGTTCATCCGCGAGCGGATCGAAGCGCGCGGAATTACGTGCGCCGCGATCGATCCGGCATCGATCGCCGAGGTCGACCGGATCATCTACCAGGAACTGGCCGCCGGCCGCGTGGTCCGTGATAGCCAGCGCAAGCTGAAGACCCTGATCACCGAGCTCGCCAAGCAGAAAGTCCAGGCGGTCGTCCTCGCCTGCACCGAGCTGGTGCTCGCGGTCGACGTCCGCGCGAACGTCATCCCGGTCTACGACACCACCGCGATCCACGCCCGCGCCGCTGTCGACTGGATGCTCGCCGACGAGGAGCAGGCCAAGGCAGCGGCCTAGCGCGTTGGGGCCACGCGCCCTAAATCGCGTCCATGGACCGCACCCCCGCCGATCGGCCCGATCATCCGCAAGCGGCCGATCGCTTCAACGAAGACCAGGCCACTTACGCTGTAAAAGGCACGGGTGCGCCCGACCTCGAGGCGGGGGTGGCGGCGATCCGCAATGTGTTGAAGACGCTGCCGGCGCGGCCGGGCGTCTATCGCATGCAGGACACCCGCGGCGACGTGCTCTACGTCGGCAAGGCCAAGGGCTTGAAGTCGCGGGTGACCAATTACACGCAAGTCGCGCGCCTGCCCAAGCGGTTGCAGCGGATGGTGTCGCAGACGCGCTCGCTGACCATCGTCACGACACGGACCGAAGCCGAGGCGCTGCTGCTTGAGGCGCAGCTGATCAAACGCTTCCGCCCGCCTTACAATGTGCTGCTGCGCGACGACAAGAGCTTCCCCTTCATCCTGTTGCGCGAGGATCACCCGTTCCCCCGCATCCAGAAGCATCGCGGCGCCCGGCGAGTCAAAAAGGCGCATTATTACGGGCCGTTCGCAAGCGCCGGCTCGGTCACCCGCACACTTAATGCGCTTCAGAAGCTGTTCCTGTTAAGAAGCTGTTCCGACAGCTTTTTCTCTAACCGGTCGCGGCCTTGTTTGCTCTACCAGATCCGCCGCTGCTCGGCGCCTTGCGTCGGCCGCATCGACGAGGCCGCTTATGCCGAGCTGGTCGACGACGCCAAGGCGTTCCTGGCCGGCAAGTCGACCGGCGTCCAGGCGCGGCTCGGCAAGGCGATGGCCAAGGCGGCAGACGCGCAGGACTTCGAGCTCGCCGCGGTCTATCGCGACCGGTTGCGGGCGCTGACCTACATCCAGGGTAGTCAGACGGTGCACGCCGAGGGGCTGGGCGACGGCGACATCTTCGCGCTGGCCTGCAAGGGCGGGGCGATGTGCATCCAGGCGTTCTTCATCCGCGGTGGGCAAAACTGGGGGCATCGCGCATTCTTTCCAGCGCACACCACCGACGTGCCCGAAGCCGAGGTGCTGTCGAGCTTTCTCGTCCAGTTCTACGAGGACATGCCGCCGCCGCGCCGGATCCTGGTCGACCGCGAGCTGGCGGATCGGGAACTGCTGGAAGAAGCACTGTGCGAGCGCTCCGGCCACAAGGTGTCGATCGACCAGCCAAAGCGAGGTGCGCGCGCGAAGCTGATCGACCAGGCCCGGCGCAACGCCGAAGAAGCGCTCGAGCGGCGGATGGCCGAGACCAGCAGCCAGGCGAAGGTCTTGCGCGAGCTCACCGACACGTTCGAGCTGCCCGACGTGCCCAAGCGCATCGAGGTTTATGACAACAGCCATATCATGGGCACCAACGCGACCGGCGCGATGATCGTCGCCGGGCCCGAGGGCTTCCGCAAGAACAACTATCGCAAGTTCAACATCAAGCGCGCCGAGACCCAGCCCGGGGATGATTTCGCAATGATGCGCGAAGTGCTCGAGCGGCGCTTTGCCCGGCTCGAAAAGGAAGACCCCGACCGCTCGAGCGGCGAATGGCCGGACCTCGTGCTGATCGACGGCGGCAAGGGCCAATTGTCGAGCGTGTGCGAAGTCATGCAGGACATGGGCGTGCACGACGTGCCGGTGGTGGCGGTGTCCAAGGGGCCCGACCGCAACGCCGGGCGCGAGACCTTTCATATGCCCGGCGGGCGCGAGCTGACCCTGCCGCCCAACAGCGCCTTGATGTTCTACCTCCAGCGGCTGCGCGACGAGGCGCACCGCTTCGCCATCGGCACGCATCGCGCCAAGCGGGCGAAGAGCCTGACGACGAGCACGCTGGACGAGGTTCCGGGCATTGGCCCCAACCGCAAGCGCGCTTTGCTGATGCATTTCGGCACGGCGCGCGCGGTCAAGGGCGCGGCTCTCGACGACCTCGAGAAAGCGCCGGGGATCAGCAAGGCGACTGCCCGCCAGCTGTACGATTACTTTCACCCGAGCGGCTGAGATGCGCACCGAAACGCCGGCCATCATCCTCTCGCTGCGCAGCCACGGCGAGCATGGCGCGGTGGTGCGGATGATGACTCCCGAGCTGGGGCTGGTCGCCGCGTATGTGCGCGGGGCTCGGGGGCGGCGGATGCGGCCGGTGCTGATGGCCGGCAATCTGGTCGAGGCGCGGCTGGCGGCGCGGACCGAGGCGCAGCTCGCCCAGGCGGAAGTCGAGCTGGTCCACAGCCGCGGGCCCTTGCTGTCCGAGCCATTGCCGGCGGCGGCGATCGAATGGGCGAGCGTGCTGACCGCCACTGCGCTGCCCGAAAGCCAGCCGTTTCCGGAGCTTTACCAGGCGCTTGGCGGGCTGCTCGACGCGATCGAAGCGGCGCCCTCGGCCAGCGGTTGGGGCGCTGCCCTCGTGCGGTTCGAGCTGCTGCTGCTGGCCGAACTGGGCTTCGGGCTCGACCTTGATCGTTGCGCTGTCAGCGGGGCGACCGAGGGCCTGACCGCCATCAGCCCGCGATCGGGCAGGGCGGTGAGCAGCGCCGAGGCCGAGCCTTATGCGGGCCGCTTGCTTCCGCTCCCGCCATTCATGCGCTCCGGTGGCCGTGCATCGTGGAACGACATCGCCGAGGGGCTCGCCATTACCGGGCATTTCCTGGCGCGCGACGTGATCGACGACCGTTCGCGGCCGATCGGCGATGCCCGCGCACGGTTGGTCGAACGGCTCGCCCGGGCCGCCGGTGGCTAGTTGTTTGCGCCCGCCCGCTCGCCTAGTGCGTGGGGCGTGACCACTGACACGCTCGCCATGCTGTTCCCCAATGTCGCGGTGACGCGCGGGATTGCGGTGCGCGTCGCCGCCAGCTTCCTTGCCGAACAGTCCGATCCGGCCAGCGCGCGCTGGTTCTGGTCCTACCATGTGCGGATCGAGAACGGCTCCGACCTCGCGGTGCAGCTTCTGTCGCGGTCGTGGACGATCGTCGATGGCCGCGGCACGGTTCACGAAGTGCTTGGCGAGGGCGTGGTCGGGGAAATGCCTCTCATCGGGCCGGGGGCGAGCTTCGATTATGTGTCCGGCTGTCCGCTCGACACGCCGTCGGGGGCGATGAGCGGAAGCTATCGCATGGTCGACGAGAATGGCGGTGCGTTCGAGGTCGCGATTCCGCGGTTTCAGCTGCTCAGCGTCTGATGCTGATGGAACCGATCCTGCCCGGGGCCTTTTCAACAGCGGGCGGAAAGACGCACGGCCTGATCCGGGCGAGCGCCTGAGCCCCCCAGTACAGGCTGAAGAGGATTGCCGGACTTGCTGACCCGAACCGCCAAGCGAGCCAGCGGCCCCCGCGGCCACCGCGCTTATGTGATCGGCGACGTGCACGGCCGCCTCGACCTGCTCGATCGCCTGCTCGACAAGATTCACCGCGAGCTCGACGAGCGTCCGGCGCGCAAGGCGCTGCTGGTGTTCGTCGGCGACCTGATCGACCGCGGGCCAAGCTCGGCCCAGGTGATCGAGCGCCTGCGCACCTACCGCCGGCGCGGGGTGCAGCCGGTATTTCTGCTCGGCAACCATGAGGAGGTGCTGCTCCGAATCCTCGGCGGCGATCCGGCTCCGATCGCCAGCTGGCTCAAGTTCGGCGGCGCGCAGTGCCTGGCGAGCTATGGCGCCGACCCCGCGGCGCTGGCGCGGAGCAAGGATGCCGACGTGCTTGCCGCCGTGCGCAAGGCAATCCCGCGCAATCACGTCGATTTCCTCAAGAGCTTCGCCGACACCTGCCGCTTCGGCGATTATCTGTTCGTCCATGCCGGCATCCGCCCGGGCGTCGAGCTCGACCTTCAGGCGCAGTCGGATTTGCGCTGGATTCGGGGGCCATTCCTGCTCGATGACAGCGATCACGGTTTTGTCGTGGTTCATGGCCACACCATCACCAGCGGCGTCGAGGAACGGGTCAACCGGATCGGAATCGACACCGGCGCGTATCGCAGTGGCGTCCTCACCGCGCTTGCAATCGAGGGCGAGCGGCGCTGGTTTCTCGATACGGGCCAGGCGCCGGTTGACGCTGTTCATTGATTTGAGCCGGCTTCGGGACTAGGCAGCGCCGTGTAAAAGCCCGCTAAAGCGGGGAAATTGAGCGTTTTTTTCGCGAGGAGCGACCGTGATTCTGGAACTGGTTCGACGCTGCTTGCAGATTGTCCTGGTGATGGCCGGCGCCGCGGCGCTCGCCGCCTGCGCGGGGACACGCGGCGGCCCGATCCCCTATGACCGCCAGCTCGCCGCGCCCGACGCGCCGACGGTGGTGCCGCTCGAGGCGGGCTACAAGATTGCGCCGATGGACAAGCTGGCGATCAAGGTCTTCCGGATGGAGGACATGACCGGCGAGTATGACGTCGATCTGGCCGGGCATATTTCGCTGCCGCTGATCGGCGAAATGGACGCGGCCAACCTCACCACGGCCGAGCTCGATGACGCCCTGACCCGCAAGTTGGGGGAAAAATATCTCGAAAATCCGGACGTCAGCGTCGCTCTCAAGCAGGCGGTCGGGCGCATGGTCACGCTCGATGGCGCGGTGCGCGAACCGGGTTCCTATCCGGTGATGCGCAACCTCACGCTGATTCAGGCGGTGGCCATGGCCAAGGGGGTGACGGAGGATTCCAACCCGCGCCGGGTAGCCGTGTTCCGGACCATCAACGGCAAGCGCCAGGCGGCGGCCTTCGATCTCGTCGATATCCGCCGCGGCCAGGCCGAGGACCCCGCAATCTATGCCGGCGACATCATCGTCGTCGACGGCTCGGCGATCAAGGAACTGCAGAAGCAGATCCTCCAGGGCCTGCCGATTCTGTCCATTTTCAGTCCGCTCTAGATGCGAAGCAGGATGCCCGGATTTTCTCATGAACAATAACCTCGCGGTTCCGAACCAGGGCAACTGGCCGCTCGGCCCTCATGCGCCCGGCGTCGACCCGGCGCCGGGGCCTGGCCAGCGCGGTTACGCGGCGACCAACATCCTCGACATCGGCACGATCCTGCACATCGTCTACCAATGGCGCTGGCTGGTGCTTGCGGCAGTCGCTGCGGGTCTCGCCGCGGCGACGATCGTGACGTTGCTGACGACCCCGCTGTATCGCGCCTGGGTTACGCTGGAAGCCAATCCGCCGACGGTTTCGGTCAGTGACGATCAGGAAAGTGAGCGGGACCGCACCCAGGATTCCTATAATTTCGTCCGCACCCAGGTTGGGCTGCTGACCAGCAAGAGCGTCGCCGAGCGTACTGCCCAGGACCTCAATCTGGTCAATAATCCCACTGTCGTTTCGCAGGAGGCGGATGCGTCGGCGCGCCTCAAGCAGGCAACGGCCGTCGTTGCCGGAAACCTGGAGGTCAATCCGCCGGACGAAAGCAGCCTCATCAAGTTCAGCTTCAGCTCGCCCTCGCCGCAGCTTGCCGCGATGATCGCCAACGGCGTCGCCGACAGTTTCATCAACAGCTCGCTCCAGCGCCGCTATGAAGCGTCGGCCTATGCCCGCAATTTCCTCGAGCGCCAGATCGCCAAGACGCGAAGCGACCTCGAGCGGTCGGAACGCGCGCAGGTCGCCTATGCGCAGGCGCAGGGAATCATCAACACCGGTTCGGCGGAAGGCCAGGCGCCGGGCGACACCAATTCGCTCCAGGGCGAATCGCTCCTCGCGCTCAATCGCGCGCTGGCCGACGCAACCGCCCGGCGGGTCGCTGCGGAAGGCGCGTTTCGCCAGGGCACTGCGACCGGGCCGACGAGCGATGTGACGGCCAGCACGTCGGCGCTGCGTGGGCAGCGGGCGACGCTCGAGGCGCAATATCAGCAAAAGCGCACGTTCATGAAACCCGAGCATCCCGAAATGCTCAGCCTGCGCTCGCAAATCTCCGAGCTGGACAATCAGATTTCACGCGAATCGGCGCAGATGTCGTCGGGCCGCAACAACACTCTCAGCGCCGATTACCGGGGCGCCCTCGCCGCCGAGAACGCGCTTCGCTCACGGGTCGCCCAACTCAAGGGCGCAGTCCTCGATCTGCGCGGCCGCAGCGTCCGCTACAATATCCTGCAGCGCGAGGTCGACACCAACCGCAGCCTCTATGACGCGCTGCTCCAGCGCTACAAGGAAATCGGAGTCGCTGGCGGCGTCGGCATTTCACCCGTTTCGGTGGTCGACCGCGCAAGCGCCCCGGGCGCTCCTTACAAGCCCAATCTGCTGTTCAATCTGGCGCTCGGCCTGGGGCTCGGACTGCTTGCGGGCGTCGCCGCCGCGGTTGGTATCGAAGTCCTCAACGACACCATCAAGACCCGCGAGGACGTGCGCAAGAAGCTCGCGCTGGCCTGCCTTGGGGCGGTGCCCAAGACCGTTGCCAAGGACAGTTTCGTCGAGGATCTCAAGAACCCCACCTCGGTCGTGTCGGAAGCCTATTCGGCGATTGTCGCCGCGCTTCGCTTCAGCACTGAATCCGGCACGCCCAAGTCTTTCGTCGTCACCAGCTCCGGCCCGAGCGAAGGCAAATCGTCGAGCGCCCTCGCTCTCGCGCAGAATTTCGCGCGCCGCGGCAACCGCGTCCTGCTGATCGACTCCGACCTTCGCAAGCCGGCGTTCAAGGCGGCGACGGACAAGGTCGGGTTGAGCAAATTGCTTACGACCGAGGACGGGATCCAGGGCCATGTCCTGGAAACCCAGCACGACAATCTGTGGCTCCTGCCAAGCGGACCGGTGCCGCCCAATGCCGCCGACCTTCTGTCGACCGCGCGCATCCGCAAGGTCATCGCGGAGGCTTCGGAGCGTTTCGACATCGTTCTCATCGACGGACCGCCGACGCTCGGCCTGGCCGACGCGCCGCTGCTCGCCGCCGCGACGAAGAACGTCCTGTTCGTCGTCGAGAGCGGGAAGACCCGCACGCGCGCGGCAATCGAGGCGCTTAACCGGCTCGAGGCGACCGGCGCCCACGTGCTTGGAGTAGCGCTGACCAAGGCCAGCGAAGGCGGCGGGTCGGGCTATGGCGGCTACGGCTATGGCTATGGTTACGGGTTGACCTACGGCCAGGGTAAGGTCGGGAAGAAGCGCACCGAAATTCTGCTCATTCCGCACGACGAGGTTTGAACAGAGACTTGGGGGGAATGACACTGGTTCGTCGTCTGGCAATTCTGTTGTGCGCAGCGCTGCTCGCGGTGCAGATCGTTCGCAACGCGGCCGTCCAGGCGCTTGCCGACGTGCTGCCGGATAGCGCCGCCCGGGTTTGGCCCGGCCACCCCGAAGTCCGCACGCAAAGCGCAATGATCGCGATTGCGTCGGCCACCGGCAAGCAGCAGCCGGTCCCGCCAAGCGCCTTGCGGGCAATGACCGCGAGCGCGGTCCAGGCCCCGTTGATGTCGGAGCCGTTCCTGGTGCGCGGGGTTCAGGCGCAGCTTGCCGGCGACGACGCGCTTGCGCGCAAGGCCTTCATCGCCGCCGAGCGGCGCGACCCGCGCGCCTTGCCGGCGCATTATTTCCTCGCCGAACTGGATTTGCGCACCGGCAATGTCGAGCATGGGCTAAGCGAGCTTGCGGTGCTTGCAAGCCTGTCGCCGCAGGGCGCGCTGGCGGTTGCGCCCTTCATCGCCAATTTCGCGCGCGATCCGCGCAACTGGCCCGAGGTGAGGGCGCTGTTCCGGCGCGATCAGTATCTCGCGGGATATACGCTGGCTCGCCTGGCGGCTGACCCGGCCAATGCGGCGAGCGTGGTCGCGCTTGCCGGACCGGCCAGGCCAGGGGCGGAAACCACCTGGCTGGAACCGCTGCTGACGAGCATGACGGCGGCAGGCAAATATGCGCAGGCCCGCGCGCTGTGGGCGTCGCGGTGGAAGCTCGATCTTTCGCCCGATGAGCCACTGTTCGACAGCCGGTTCAACAACGCGGCGCCGCCGCCCCCGTTCAACTGGGCGCTGACGTCCTCCACCGTCGGGCTGGCCGAGCGGCTTCCTGGCGGGCGCCTGCACGCGATCTTTTACGGCCAGCAGGACGGCGCGCTGGCGCGCCAGTTGCTGGTCCTCCAGCCCGGCGCCTATCGCGTGACGATGAAAATCGACGGCGATCCGGCGCGCCGCGAAGCGCTCAGCTGGTCGCTCACTTGCGACAAGGCGCCGACCCCGCTTGCGACGACCGACCTGGCGACCGCCTCAAGGCAGGCCTGGTCGTTCACCGTGCCCGAGTCCTGCGCCGCGGCCTGGCTGGAACTGTCCGGGAGAGCCGAGGATATTCCCAAGGCAGCCGACGTCACCATTTCGGAGCTCAGGATGAGCAGGGCGGGCGGCAATGGCTAACCGCGCGCGCCAGGCCGTCGCGCCGCTCTACCTGCTGCTGTGCCTGCTGCTCGGCGGCAGCCAGCAGGGCATCTGGGCCAATATGCTTTTGCAGCTGCTCGGGGTCGGGCTGATCGCCTGGAGCGCGCTCGAGCGGCCGGCCGAGAAGCTGACCAGGCCGGCGCGGCAGTTGCTGTGGCTCGCGCTCGCCGCGCTGGCGGTGGTCGCGATCCAGCTGGTGCCGATCCCGTTCGATTTGTGGGCAAGGCTCGGGGGCCGCTCCGGGCTTGCCGACGATTATGGCGTGCTGGGCCTGTCGCCGGGGTTTTTGCCGGCCTCGCTGACGCCGTATCGAAGCCTGTCGACATTGCTCACCTGGATCCCCCCGATCGCCTTGTTCTGCGCGATCGCGCGGCTCAACGCCTATCGCCCGAGCTGGCTGTGCGCGGCATTGATCGCCGGCGTCGCAGCCGGAATCGTGCTCGGTGCGCTGCAGGTCGCGGGATCCGAATCGTCGAGCTGGTATCTGTTCGCAAGTGCGAGTTTCGGCGTGGCGACCGGATTTTTCGCCAATGCCAATCACATGGCGTTGCTGCTCGTCATCACCCTGCCGTTTCTTGCCGCTTTGGCCGCGGCCGCGCGCGGATCGGGCAAGCAAATCTATTCGACCGTGCTGATCGGCGTGGTTGCGATGGCCCTGGTGATTCTCGTCGGGATCGCGCTCAACCGGTCGCTTGCGGGGCTCTCGCTGTTGCTTCCGGCGCTCGCCGGGGCGGGCCTGATCCTGCTGCCGCCACGAAGCGTGTGGCGAATCCGCGCCGCGGGCCTGGCGGCGCTGCTGCTGGTTGGCGCTGCCGTGGCCATGGCGGCGAGCTCGATTGGCGCCGATGCGCTTGGGGAGGAAGCGGCGACCTCGGTCCAGTCCCGCGCGGAACGGCTTTCGGTAACCACCCGCGCCGCCGGCGATTTCATGCCGCTTGGAACGGGCCTCGGCTCATTCCCCGAAGTCTATCGGCTGTACGAAGACCCATTGTCGGTCACCAACGTCTACGTCAGCCACGCGCATAACGACTATGCCGAGGTTGCGCTCGAGCTCGGCCTGGCCGGGATTGCGTTGATCGCCGCTTTCCTCGCCTGGTGGGTGGTCGCCGCCTGGGGCGCCTGGCGCTCGCTTGGCAGCCAGCCCTATGCCCGCGCCGCCAGCATCGCGACGGCGATCATCCTGGTCCACAGCCTGGTCGACTTCCCGCTTCGCACCGCGGCGATCGGGGCGTGCTTTGCGATGGGCCTCGCGCTGCTCGCCGACCGCCGCACCCCGCAAGTCGACGCGCGCGACCTCAGGCCCTCCCGGCACCTCGTTTTTCGGTGAGCGGGGCCCAGCAAGCGCTCGCTGGCGCCATGACCTGGTGGCACCAGGCCAAGCTGAATGTCGAACAGGCGCTCGATATCAGCCATGACGCGCTCCACGTCCTGGTCGGGGTCGTCGCGTGGCTCGCCATCGCGCTGATCCTTCGCCGACCGGTCTCGTCGTGGATGCCCTGGCTGTGCGTGGCCGTGCTGACCGCCTTCAACGAGGCGGTCGATTTGTGGACCGAGCAATGGCCCGATCCAGGCTTGCAATATCGCGAAGGCGTCAAGGATTTTGCCCTGACCCTGTTCCTGCCCGGCCTGCTGATGTTGGCCGTGGGCTACCTGCCCGGCCTGTTTCGCCAGTCGCCGCGCGGGTCGGCCCGGACAGGGGTTTCGAAGCGCCGCGGCTAATCCAAGGGAATGAGCCCGGTCCGGTGCTCGCCCCTCCATTTTGAAATGGTGAGCCCTGCTGGGTTCGAACCAGCGACCTACTGATTAAAAGTCAGTTGCTCTACCGACTGAGCTAAGGGCCCCACGAGGCACTGAGGCCGTTACCGCCTGGGCCGCCCACGGGCAAGGCGATGCGCGAGATG
>JBBQTM010000017.1:0-28758 GCA_038234545.1 Sphingomonadales bacterium | reverse complement strand
CGCCAGAGCGGTCGGACCTGTAAGCAGGTCGCCGATCGGGCTATACTTCGATCCCTCGAGCGCAATCAGGGCAAGGCGGTTCTTCGCGACCTTGAACTGGGCACCGGCGTCGCGCATCTTCAGTCGCAAATCGGTCGATTGTGCGACCGTGAGCCCGAGATTGCGGGTGACAACCACCACGCTGGTCTCGGTGAAGACCTGCTTCAGTTCGGTAACCAGATCGGCCTTTTGGGAACGATCCATGCCATACTCCTAACCATTCCGCCGGCCGGACCATCCGGCAAGCGGCGGGCAATGCCGCGATAAGCGACAGTCCCAATATGTCCGGGGGGCTGGATCGATGGCGCCGCTTAATTGGCAACGCACGTCGGGCGGCGGCATGGCCGGGCCCGAATGATTCCGTTCCCCGTCTAGGCCGCAAATTAAGAGGGAAACCCTCAGCGACTGTCTCGGACGAGTGCACAGCGGCAAGCCGATGTGCGTGGGGCGCCTATAGCGGACGCGGTGGGCAGGTCAAGGCGGAGTGGTTACTTGTCCTGCTCTACCGTGATCCTGCCGTCCTTGCGGCCGAGGACAAATTGGCTGCCATCGTCCGTGGCCACGACAAGCGGTATACCCGAGGTATGGACCGTAAATGCGTGAATCTCTGTCGGTACCTGGTCGAGCAAGTGCGAAATTGCCATCGTGAGCGGTACCTTGTCCTTATCGGTGCTACCCAGGTTCACGCATGACTTTGTAAAGGCCCGCTGGCCGACGATCTTGCCGTCCCTGACGTCGATCCGATGATGTCCGCCCAATGGCCAGACGCCATTCTCCGTCTGTGGAGTCATCAGATAAACGGCGATCGGATCGGTTGGTAGGGGACCGGGAATGACGGTCGCATTCGGCGCACGATCGCTGCAGAAGCCCAGCTTCTGGATGACACCGGATTCGATGACGACCGAGCGCGCCGCGATCATTCGCCGTACCTCGACCGACACTGCCGGCCTCGGCTCGGCATTATGCAGGACGGGCCGAACGATCGCCTTGCCGTCCTATGTCGCTGCATAGATGATTATCTCGCGCTCAGGCTCGCCGCCATAATAGGTCGCGCGGAAATCATTCCCATCGGGCGTGATGACATAGCCGCGCAGCAACGTCTTTAGCGTGTCGGGAATGGCGATCATCATCGCATCGGTGGTATGCCACGCGGCCTGGTCATATTCGTACAGCAAATTGCCGCGCGCGAGGTTGGCGGCCATTTGAGCTTTTAACTCGGGTGACAATGGCTTGGCGACGACGATCGACGCGCTCGCCAGCAAAGGCGCGGCCACCAGTCCAAAGATCCAGTTACGCATAACAATCCTTTCAATCGGCGTCGCCAGACTAGCGGGAAAAGCTTCCGCCGCTACTGCTTTTGCGCAATGCGCTGCTTGACAAAGCGGCGCGGCGCGGGCCTCCATCGGTGTCTCATTCGCGGGGAGCGGGGTGGATGGTCCGGCGCTGGTTGTTGTTGATTGTGATGCTGTTCGCCGCCGCGCCCTTGCTTGCCCAGGCCCAGCCCGCGCCGCAGCGGATCGTCGCGGTGGGGGATCTGCACGGCGATTATGCGGCGTGGATCGATATTGCGCGCGACGCCGGGCTGATTGACGCGAAAAATAAATGGATCGGCGGGCGGACAATGCTGGTCCAGACCGGCGATATTGTCGATCGCGGGCCCGACAGTTTGAAGATCATCCGCCATTTGATGGCGCTCGACGGCGAGGCCAAACGCGCCGGGGGCAGGGTGATCGTACTGCTCGGCAATCACGAGGCGATGCAGGTGACCGGCGATTATCGCTATGTCACGCCGGGCGAATATGCCGCCTTCGCCGACCGAGGCAGCAAGGCGCGGCGTGACGCGGCGTTCGATGCCAATTCAAAGGCAATCATCGACTTTTACCGCCAGCGAGATCCGTCGCTCAGCCCGAAGGCGATCCGCGCTGAGTGGATCACCACCAACCCGCTAGGCAAGGTCGAATATGTCGCGGCCTGGGCACCGACGGGCGAACTGGGGCGGTGGACGGCAACGCTTCCGGCCGCCGCGAAGGTTGGCGACACCTTGTTCGTGCACGGCGGGATCAGCGCCAAATTCGCTCTAGTGCCACTGCCTGAAATCAACCGCCGGGCGCGCGCCGCCTTGCTCGCCGGAGATGCGAGCGACGAGGCGATCATCAACGATCCGATGGGGCCGTTATGGTATCGCGGCCTGGTCTCGCGCGCCGGCGAACCCGCGGTGGGGAGGCCGACCATGGCGGCCGAGCTGGACGGATCGTTGCTCGGCCACGGGGCGAAGCGGATGGTGATCGGCCACACCCCCGACATCAAGGGCATCGGCTTCCTGTTTGGCGGCAAGCTGATCCAGATCGATACCGGTATCTCGCGTTATTACGGCGGCAAGCTGGGCTGGCTGGAAATCATCGGCGAGCGGGTGATCCCCCATGCGGCGGCCCGGAGTAGCAAATAGGGAGCGTCAAATGATCCGATCAAACGTTCTTGCGTTCGCGGCCCTTGTAGTGGCCGCGTGTCTATCTGCCGCGTCTGGCCAGGCGGCGGAACCGGCCAAGCCGCTGTTCGCATCCGATGACGTCATCCGAATTACGATTAAGGGACCGGTCGACACAATTGCCAAAGCAAAAGAGGAATCGCGCGACAGCTACGCCGGATCCGTCACGGTCGCCGGGACCGCTGAGGTGCTGCCGGTCCAGCTCGTCCAGCGCGGGATCACGCGGCGCAAGGGCGATGTCTGTAAATTCCCGCCGCTGCGCGTGACCTTCACCGCGCCGCCGCCGGCCGGGTCGTTGTTCGCCGGGCAGCGGCGGCTGAAATTGGTGACGCATTGCCGCGCTGCGGAAGGCTTCCAGCAGTTCGTGCTGATGGAATATGCCACCTACAGATTATACAACCAGCTAACCCCGATGAGCATCCGGGCGCGACTGGCGAAGGTGGATTATATCGCCGACAACGGCACGCCGATCATCTCGCGAATCGGTTTCTTTCTGGAGGATGTCGACGATGTCGCGCGGCGCAACGGGCTGCGCGAGGCGAAGATGGGGTCGCGGATCCCGGTCGCTAGCCTGAGCGCGGTGGATTCGGCGCGGGTCGGACTGTTCGAATATATGATCGGCAACCTCGACTGGGCGATGCAGGCCGGGCCGGGGGGGGACAATTGCTGTCACAATACGCTTCCGATCGGTCCCGGGCCGGCCGGGCTGGTGCCGGTGCCGTATGACTGGGATTTCTCCGGGCTGGTCGATGCGCCTTATGCGACCCCGCCGGACTCGATCAACGTCACCAGCGTCCGCCAGCGGCGGTATCGCGGTTTCTGCCGCCACAACGGCGAGGCCCGGTCGGCGATCGCGGCGTTGCGGAGCCAGCAGGCACCGCTGATGGCGACCTTCGCCTCTGTGCCCGGGATGGACCCAAAGACAGCGAAGAAAGCGAGCGCCTATCTCGGCGGATTTTTTGCCGACATTGCCACCGACGCATCCGTCGAGGCGAAGTTGATCAAGACCTGCCTTTAGACGGTCGGCGGCTTCAAGGTCGGATCGGGGGCTGATTCGATCGGCGGCACCGACGCGCTGGCGATGGGTGCGGCGCTGGCCGGTCCCTTGAGCGGATCGAAGTCGGTCATGTAACGCTTCATGCCTTCGCGCTCGCCATATTCGGTGATCCACAGGATGACGAAGCACAGGTTGAAGGCGAGGCTCATGACGAATGCCAGTTCGACCGCGCCGATGCCCGAGGCGAGGCCGATGCCGACCGAGAGCAGGATATAGAGCGCGTCGCCCGAGCTTTTGAGGCTGTTTTTGAAGCGCACCGCACCGGCGATCCCGCCCAGAGCGAAGGCCAAGGCGAGGCTGCCCTGCACCACGATTACGATCGACGTCACCACCACCGGCAGGATCAGGATCGAGCTGATCAGCGACTGGTCATATTCTTCCGATGTGCGGGTCGCCATGTAGACCCAGCTGACCGGAAGCGCGGTGACCAGGGCGCCGAGGATGGCGACCCCCATCCAGCCGAGGCTGGCGCCCAGATTCTTGACGCTAGCCGCGGTCTGGGCGGCTTCCAGCGTGGCGGACTTGCCCGCTCCCTTGATCAACGCTTCCGCGCCGCCGACCGGAAGATAGCCGCGAAGATCGGGAAAGATGGTCAGCAATGCCCAGGTGCCGAGCACGATGACGAGATAGTAAATGACGAGTTGGACGATCAATCTGGTCGCGTTCATTGCAGCCCCCTGGCAAGTCGCTGATTTGGATCAAGGCTAAGCGATTATCGGGCGGGCGCAAGGGCCGGGATCAGGTTGCCTTCAAGTGGCGGGCGCCACCGGATAATTTCCGATCGGCTGGAGCACGCCAAATTTCTCCCGCCGCGGATCGTGGGTGAGCGACGGCCATTCGATATCAGGCTGCGGCAATTCGGTGTCGGGCAGGCGGTCGAGCAGGTCGCGCAGCAGGGTCAGGCGGCCGACCGACTGATCGTTGAAGTCGACCAGGGTCCACGGCGCCCATTCGGTATGGGTCGCGGCCAGCATCGCCTCGCGCGCCTCGGTATAGTCATCGTATCGGGTGCGCGATTCGATATCGATCGGCGACAATTTCCACCGCCGCCGAGGGTTCTTCAGCCGGTTGGCGAAGCGCTCCTCCTGCCGGTCCTGGTCGACGCACAGCCAATATTTGAACAACAGCATGCCGTCCTCGACGAGATGCTTTTCGAATTCGGGAGTGGCACGAAGGAAGGCGTCGGTCTGCTCCTGCGTGCAGTAGCCCATCACCTTCTCGACCCCGGCGCGGTTGTACCAGCTGCGGTCGAATAGGGTGATCTCGCCCTTGGCGGGGAAATGCTCGGTGTAACGCTGGAAATACCATTGTCCCTGTTCGCGCCGCGAGGGGGCGGTCAGCGCTACGACCTTGCATTGACGGGGATTGAGGGTGCGGGCGAACATGTCGATCGACCCGCCCTTGCCGGCGGTGTCGCGGCCCTCGAACAGGATGACGACGCGCTGCCCGGTCTCCTGGATCCAGCGCGCGGCGTCGCTCAATTCCTTGGTCAGCGGGTCGAGCGCCTGCTCATATTGCTGCCAGCTGAGGATCGATTTTCCGCTCATCGTTGTGGGCTTTCGGCAAAGGTGAAATTGACCGGCAGCGGCTCGCCCGCGCCGTCGAAGGCCGGGCCGCGCAAGATTTCGGGCGAGGTGTGCGGCTGCGGGGTGATCGGGCCGGGGGAAAGGTCGGTCCGAAGCCGCGCTATCAGCGCCCGCGCCACGCCACGCGGCACCATGCCCTTGGTGAGCGCATAGCCGTCGCGCTGGTCATCCCCCTCGATTTCCATGGGCGGGAACTTAAGCGGGAGAGGGGGCTGGGGGCAAGTCGGCGTGTTCGGACAGTTCCGCCATTCTGCCGGCAAGTCAGGTGTCACGGCGGTGCCACTGCGCGCCACTTCCTTACTCGCTCTGGCGGGGGAGGGGTAAGCAAAAGGCCACGAGGATTTCTCCCCGTGGCCTCGCTCATCGCATATCTTGGTGCGGGCTTATGCCATTTGCATCAGGCTAGTCGCCTGCTTGCGCCGACGAAGGGCCGCGCCCACGGCGCCGAAGCCGAAGAGCATCATTGCCCAGGTCGCGGGCTCCGGCACGGCAGTGACCGCTTGAAGGTTGATCGAGTTCTGCCGCTCAAAGTTGATCGGAGCACCAGTGCCAGAGCCGACGCCCACCGCCGTGTTGCAGATGGCGTTCGTAAGGCAGGACGTCAGGCGGATCGCATCGAACGGCGTGTTGCCCCCCGAAATCGTGTAACCGGTGTTGGCATTGCCGTTCTGCGAGATGATGCCGTTGATAGCGTTCAAGAACACACCACCACCGTAGGAATAATCAATCTGCAAGAACGCGCCGTCAGTGAGCGAAAGGTTGAATTGGAGTGCCGTGAACAGCGGTTCTGGATTGATAATCAGCGACGTGAACAGGCCGGTGTGGGTTTCGTCCGTCGAATCTGTGATTGAGGCGAAGCCGTTGCCACTGGTGATGTGGATCTGGGTGTTGCCGGTGAACAAAACATCCGCCCCGCCAACGCCGGTCGTCGAACCATAAACCTCTACGTTGTCGTTCTGAGTGTTCGACGTGCTGGCGCTGATGTGGGTGGCAAAGTTCGGTCCCTGCCCCTCGACGACGGTCTGCGCGCTTGCAGACGACGACATCGCGAGTGCCGCAGCGCTCGCCAACATGGAAAAAGTAAGATTACGCATAGGAACTTCCTTCCAATGATGAGATCGCCGCCCCTTATCCTGGAAGCAGCCCCCGAGCCGAAAACGAATCGATTGGTTCACAATGGATAATGTAATGTTAACAACTATGCAAATCCATATTAATGATTCGTGCTGTCTCTAACTGGGAATGCACTCTGTCGGGCGGCAGCCAATGACGTTCGCGCGCAAGGGGACAGGGCGTCCCGCTTGCCTGCGGCGAGTTGGCCCGGTTGGCGGGAAGTTAACAGAAAGGGCGCGGGGTGAGCCGCGTCCTTTTGTTAAGGAGAAGTGCCCACCCCTCGCTCGCTTTGCGAAGTCGTCCCCTCCCGCAAGCGGGAGGGGAGAAGGGGGCTACGCGCCGGTAACCTCGGCGGTGTCGAGGCGGACGCCGGGGCCCATGCTCGAGCTGAGCGCGATCTTCTGGAGATACTTGCCCTTCGCGCCCGACGGCTTGGCCTTGACGATGGCATCGACGAAGGCGTCGAAATTGGCCTTGAGGTCGGCTTCGGGGAAGCTCGCCTTGCCGATGCCGGCATGGATGATCCCGGCCTTTTCAACGCGGAACTCGACTTGCCCGGCCTTGGCCAGGCGAACCGCTTCGCCGACGTTCGGGGTGACCGTGCCAAGCTTCGGGTTGGGCATCATGCCCTTAGGGCCGAGCACCTTGCCGAGACGGCCGACGACACCCATCATGTCGGGGGTGGCAATGACCCGGTCGAAATCGCTGCGGCCGCCCTGGATGGCTTCCATCAGATCTTCCGCACCGACGACTTCGGCACCGGCCTTGGTCGCTTCCTCGGCTTTGTCGCCGCGGGCGAAGACGGCGACGCGAACGTCCTTGCCGGTGCCCTTGGGGAGGTTGACCACGCCGCGCACCATCTGGTCGGCGTGACGCGGATCGACACCGAGATTGAGCGCGACTTCGATCGTCTCGTCGAACTTGGCGGTGGCGAGGCTGCGGACCAGCGCGATGGCTTCATCGACGCCGTAATTCTTTTCGCTGTCGACCTTGCCGGCCAATGCCTTGAGCTTCTTGGTTTCCTTGGCCATGTTCTTAACCCTCCACGACCGACAAGCCCATTGCGCGGGCGGAGCCTTCGATGATGCGGGTCGCCGCCTCGATATCGTTGGCGTTGAGATCCTTCATCTTCATCTCGGCGATCTCGGCGAGCTGCGAGCGCTTGATGTTGCCGGCGCTGATCTTGCCCGGCTCCTTCGAGCCCGACTTGAGCTTGGCGGCCTTTTTGATCAGGTATGACGCCGGCGGGGTCTTGGTGGTGAACGAAAAGCTGCGATCCGCGTAAACGGTGATCACGGTCGGAATCGGCATCGCCTTTTCCATTTCCTGCGTCGCGGCGTTGAACGCCTTGCAGAATTCCATGATGTTGACGCCGCGCTGACCAAGCGCCGGGCCGATCGGCGGCGACGGATTGGCGGCGCCCGCGGGCACCTGCAGCTTGATGTAACCGGTAATCTTCTTAGCCATTTAAATCACTCTCGTTTGGTCTCGTTGGCGGACCCCGGATGAAGTCATCGGGGTTCGACGAAAGACGTCGAAGTTTAGCGGTTCAAGCGACAGCAAGCTGCCTCCCGCAATGGATTCCCATCAGCGATGCTGGGTGGAAGTTGCGGCCCCTAGCCGATGGGGGGTGAAAAGGGAAGGGGGCGGGGCTGGCTGTTAACAGGGTTAATCCAGACGGTTGGCTTTTCCCAAGGTTACATCGCTTCATCCGGATTTATTACCGGCCGGTCGTTAATGCCTGCATAAATTTCGGTCCCGATTTCGTTTGCTTTGACGAGGCGCCGGAAATTCCCGGTTTTGACAAGGGGTCGAATATTGCTCCCAGGAATGTCGCGAGTCCGTTCGGGCCCAGCCCATCGCTCGCTCCCCCGCGCCTTCACTTCAATTCGCCGGACCGCTGTCGTCACAGCGCCCCGGTACACGCGTCTAACAAGGGGAGAGAATGAATGTGCTCGATTTGTGCAACCGACCGATCGCTGCTCGCGCAGAATTTTTTAGCCAGCCTGGCCACCACCCATTTGCAACCCGTCGGAGTAGGATCCCAAACCGGGTCGTTTGACCTCATCGCCACCGAGACGTTTTCTTTCAGCGGCAAATTTTATGACGCCTTTCCGGTGGACGGCGTCGGCGACTTCAAGCCGATCACGATCAACACCGTCCTGCTGCTGACCCCAGACGCCATTGCCGACGACATCAGCACGACCACGACGATCACCGTTGATGGCCCCGCGATCATCTCCACCATCGACAGCATCGGCGACCAGGATTTCGTCCGGGTCGAGCTGGTGGCGGGTCATATCTATGACATTGGCCAGTATCTGGTCACCAACGGGCCGAGCGGAGTGCCGCTGTCCGATGCGTTCATCGAGCTTTACGACGCGGCCGGCAATCTGCTGACCAGTGCCGATGGCGGCGGGCCGAACACGCCGTCGGGCCTCGACGCGTTGCTGACCTTCATCCCCGAGGTCAGCGGGACCTATTACATCAATGCCCGGGCGTTCGACCAGGATGCGACCAACGGCACCGGCGGCGACGCGGTCGGCGATTACCAATTGTTCGTCGCCGACGTCACCGACCAGCCGAGCTATGTCCCTTATTATGACCTCGACAGCCCGCTCCATTCGCTCGACTGGGGCACCCAGGTCGATCGCACCTCGCGCAATCCCGATGGCCAGGAAGGCCCGCGGATCACCGACAATGCGTTTACCGGCGTCGGCGCCAACCCCTACGGGATCGAGGGCAAGAACGTCATCACCGTCTATTTTGCCAAGGCCGGCGATATCTTTGTCAGCGAGGATCCGACCAACCCAGGCGTGACCGAGAATATCGTCGCCCAGGGGCTGGCCGACTGGGAATTGAACGCGTTCCTGACGGCGCTCGATTTCTTCGAGCAGGTCGCCGACATCGAGTTTGTGATCGTCGACAATCGCGCCGAGGCCGACTTCAAGGTCATTACCTATGAAGGCACGCCGGGCGCGGGCGCGTCGCTACTCGGCCGGATGAGCCCGCCCAACGAACAGAATGAAGGGCAGGCCGAGTTCAACAGCGGCGATGTCCGCTGGACCGAGGAAGGATTGTCACTGGGCGGATTCTATTTCCCGACCCTGCTGCATGAATTCGGCCACGGCCTCGGGCTTGCCCATCCGCACGACACGGGCGGTCGGTCAAGCATCATGCGCGGTGCCGGCGGCGGCACCGCCGGGATCGGCGGCGCAATTGGCGACTTCGAACTCAGCCAGCAGGTATTCACCGTGATGTCATACAATGACGGGTAGAAGACATCACCCTACGGCCAGCCGCGTTCCGGCGGAATTACAGGCACTGAGGTCGATCATTATGGCTGGGTTGCGTCCCTAAGCCCGCTCGACATCGCGGTCATCCAGGACAAATATGGGGTCAATGAAGAATATCGGACCGGCGATGACGTCTACATGCTGGTTGATGTCAATGCGGCCGGCACCCGCTATTCATCGATCTGGGATGCCGGCGGCGTCGACCAGATCGTCTATGAAGGCGCCCGCGACGCTAATATCGATCTTCGTCCCGCCACGCTGCAATATGAGCAAGGCGGCGGCGGCTGGGTGTCCTATGCGTTCGGCATCCACGGCGGCTTCACCATCGCCAACGGGGTGACGGTGGAAAATGCGCGCAGCGGCTCCGGCAATGACGCTCTGATTGGCAATGACGCGGCCAACCGGCTGGAGTCCGGCGCCGGGACCGACGTGCTGAGCGGCAACGGCGGCAATGACGTGCTGATCGGCGGCGCCGGCCGCGACACGCTGACCGGCGGCGCGGGCGCGGACTCGTTCGTCTATCAGTCCAACGCCGACAGCGCGGTCGGGATCGGGCGTGATGTCATCACCGACTTCACCCGCGGAAGCGACTTGATCGACGTCACTGCGCTCAACGCGTCGAGCTTCGTCGGGACGGCCCTGTTCTCCGGACAGGCGGGGCAATTGCGCTATGCCAGTTTCGACGGGACGACGATCATCGAACTGGATTCGAACGGCGACCGCATCGCCGACTTCCAGATCGAGCTGGGCGGCATGCATACGCTCGGCTTCAGCGACTTCCTCGGTCTGGAGAGTGACGCCACGGCCATCGCGCCGGTGCGTGGCGGTGGCGGCGGCGGCGGTGGCGGCGGCCAGGGCGGCGGCAAGAAACTTACCGGCCTGGATTCCAAGTCGTCGATGGAAAGCCAAGGCGGCAGCTTCGCTTTGGACGACATGCAATTGGCCTCGCTCCATCAGCCGTCGCCGATGGCGGATTATTTCCTGTAAACGAATGATCGATCGCCGCGGCAGCGCCTCCTGCCGCGGCGATTTAGAAGAAACCTACCTAACCCGTGGCCAGAACCGGATGGCGGTCGTTCAGGAGTCGCCGAGCGCAGCCGCCATCGCATCGCGCAACGCGGCATTAGTGAACGGCTTGCGCAGGATGGGGCAGGTGACACCGCTTCTTGTCAGTGCGTCGCTGTCCCAATAGCCAGTGATCATCAGGCACGGCAGGCCAGGGTGGATCATGTTCGCCTCAACGATGAACTCGGCGCCGTTCAGACCCGGCATTGCGAAATCGACCAGCACGAGGTCGGGCTTGCGGTGGGACAAAGCGGCCAGCGCGGTGCGACCGTCGGCAACCGATTCGACCCGGTGCCCGTCGGCCTCGACCATCTGCACCAATGTTTCGCGGACGTCGGCATTGTCGTCGACGATCAGCAGCTTGAGCTTGGCCGGAAGGGTACGGCCGATGCCTTGTGGCAGCGAAGCGGGGACTTCAGTGGTCGCCGCCGGAATGAACAGGCTGACGGTTGTGCCGTGGCCGGGTTCGCTGTCGATTGCCAGCCGCCCGCCCGATTGCTTGACCACCTCATTCACCTGGGCGAGGCCGAGGCCGGTCCCGGCGCCCTGCGGCTTGGTGGTGAAGAACGGCTCCAACGCGCGACGCGCGGTCTGCGCATCCATGCCCGAGCCGGTGTCGGCGACCGAAATCGCGACCGAGCGCCGCCCGCCATCGAGGATCGGCGCAGCACGGACCGTGACCACGCCGCCGGCGGACATGGCATCGCGGGCGTTGAGCACGAGGTTGAGGATCGCCAGCTCGAGCTGGATCTTGTCGGTCGCGACCGGCGGCGTGCCGGGTTCGGTCGTGCAATCGAGCGTATGACGGCCCTCGAGCGACTGGCCGGCAAGCTCGCACACGTCGATCAGGACCGCGGCAACATCGACCGTCGCGATCGCCAGTTTCTGGCGGCGGCTGAAAGTCAGCAATTGCGAGGTGAGCGCGGCGGCGCGCTCGGCGCTGTCGAACGCGCCATTGGCGAAGCGCTTCTCGCGCGCATCCAGATTGTCGGAGCGCTTCAACCGGTCGAGCGCGCCGACGATCGGGGTCAGGAGATTGTTGAATTCATGCGCCATGCCGCCGGTCAGCTGGCCGAGCGCTTCCAACTTCTGCGCTTCCTGGATGCGCCTGGTAATGGTCTGCGTCGACACGATCTGCCGCCTGGCCACCAGATAAAGCAAGGCGGCGAGGGCTAAGCTTAGCAGGGTCGCAACGCCAATCGACACCCAGAAGGCGATCGCCGGATTGTCGATCCGCTGCGCCGTCATCGCGACGTGCGCGCTCCACGCGCTGACCTCCGAGCGGGCGAAGGCGGTGTAACTACCGGTGCCCTCGAGCGTGGTGTTGCGATAAAAGCCGGTCTTTGCCGAATTGCGCAGTGAGCGGCGTAGAGTGGCCGAGCTGGGGGTGTCGAAGCGCTTGCTATCTTCGATCGAGCGAGCGACGAAATGACCGCGATCGTCGACCAAGGCGGAGACTTCATAATCACCATAGGCGCTCGGCATCAGCGCAAAAAAGGAAGAGTTCGACAGCGCGACGTGCAGGGTGCGCTCGCGCCCGTCGACGGCGATCAGCCCGCGGCTAACCAAGATGCAGCGGCAGTCATCGTCGCGACGAAGCGACAGTTTGAGTTGCCCAGGCGCGAGAAACGGTCCGGCGTGCGCAGCGCGGCCGAGATCGAACAGCCGGGTGCGGCTGCCATTGTCGTCCAGCGCGACCTCGACCCATTCGGGATTCTGGCGCGCAAATGTGGTCGCGCGCGCCGGGGCATCGGTCGCATCACCGTTGGTGATCGCTCCAGCGGTCGCCAGCGCCTGGGTGGTTGCCAACGCCTGTCCGAGAAACCGGTCGGCGCGGGCTATCAGCAATTGCGCATCGGCCATCGCATTGCGCTCGACCGTGCGCTGGCGATTCAGCGCCTCAAATGCGAAGTAGAAAGAGACGAACAGGAACAGGGGAAGCGCGGCGATCAGCGCGAGCAGCAGTGCTGAGCTCCGATCCTGCTGCATGGACACGCTTACCCCTTTCGGCCCCTCTGCTAAGTTGCGGCGCGGATCAGCGCAAGGCGGATTGACCGGCAGTATGCGTCCTTCGATGCAACTTGATTGGCGCCGCCTCGTTGTGCCCCAATGCTGAGCATTCCCCAAGACCGTTCGCACCCGCTTGCAGATCGCTTCGTCGCGTTCATCGGCGGCGCCGATTTCCCCTGCGTCGGGGCCAAGGCGGCGGCCAACCGCGATGGCATATCATTCGTCGTGGCGCGCGATTTCGGGTCTGGGTGGGACGATTTGCGGATTCTTCCCGGCCTGCTCGACATCGCCAAGCGCTATCGTGCCGACCCGGTGCCGTTCCAGTCGCTGGTGGTCTTGTTCGAGAGCGGCGCGCCGGCCGATGAGGAAGGGTTCGAGAAACAATTGTGGGCGCGGCTGCAATCGCTAACCGACAAGGACCAGTGGCTCGGTCAACCGGTCGATCCGCGGGTGGCGCATGACCCAGAGGATCCGCATTTCGCGATGAGCTTTGGCGGCGAGGCGTTTTTCGTGGTCGGGCTTCATCCGCAATCGAGCCGCCCGGCGCGTCGCTTCGAGGCACCGGCGATGGTGTTCAACCTGCACGACCAGTTCGAGCAGTTGCGCGCGGCGGGACGCTACGACAAATTGCGCGGCACGATCCTGGACCGCGATCTCAAACTGGCCGGATCGCTCAACCCAATGCTCAGCCAGCACGGCACCAAGAGCGCTGCGCGGCAATATAGCGGACGCGCGGTGAGCGAGACGTGGCAATGCCCGTTCAGCGGCCGCCGGAACCTGTCCGATGCTGCGTGAAATCGCGCCCCGTAGCGGGGTCGCCTTCCCGATGGACGCGGGCCAGCGGCTGTCGGTGATCGACCCTGAAGGCGGGCAGGTGGCCGATCTGCTGGCGTTCGCGAAGGACGATATCGGCGAGGTATTGAGTGCCGGCCGGACGATCGACTATGCAAGCCGTATATACATCACCAAGGGCGATCCGCTCTATTCCAATCGGTCGAATGTTATGCTGGACATCGTCGAGGACGAGGTCGGGCGGCACGA
This sequence comes from Sphingomonadales bacterium, assembly GCA_038234545.1. Taxonomy (GTDB): domain Bacteria; phylum Pseudomonadota; class Alphaproteobacteria; order Sphingomonadales; family Sphingomonadaceae; genus Sphingomicrobium. The sequence goes on along the minus strand of JBBQTM010000017.1, from coordinate 15,066 downwards.
CTTCCTGCTCACCCCGTGCAGCAAGGAGATGTTCCGCATCCTGTATGGCGACACCGAGCCGCACCGCGGGTGCTTCGGCAATCTCGCCGCCGCGCTGGAGCCATATGGCGTCACCCCGGACATGATCCCGACCGCGTTCAATTGCTTCATGAACGTGCCAGTCGATGGCGAGACCGGCGTGGTGCGGGTGCTTCCGCCGCTGAGCAAGGCGGGAGACAAGATCGTGTTCGAGGCGAAAATGGACCTGATCATCGGCCTGACCGCCTGCTCCGCGCCACTGTCGAACGGCGGATCGTTCAAGCCAATCGCCTGGGACGTGTCCTGAACGCAATTGCCCTGGCACCGCTGCTTGGCGTTCCACTGCTGGTGGCGCCGTGGAAGCGGTGGCGGGTCGAGCTGGTCTATTCCTGGCGGCATGGTCGCTGGCCGCAACTCGACGCGCCGCAGCGGTTCACCGAATGGGTCCAGTGGCGCAAGTTGAGTGACCGGCGGCACGGCCTGGCTCTGTTGACCGACAAGGCGCACGCCAAGGCAGTGGCCGAGGCGCGACTGTCACCCGAATTGCTGATTCCGACGCTGTGGCTGGGCGAGGCGCTGCCAGCGGTCGCGCCATGGCCGATGCCGTTCATCGTCAAGGCCAATCATGGCTGCGGACAGTTCGTCGTGGTGCGCGATGCTGCGGATTATGCGCGGGCTCGGGCGATTGCGCCGGAATGGCTGGCGCGGGCGTATGGCGGCTGGCTCGACGAATGGCATTATGGCGCGGCACGGCGGTTGCTGCTGGTCGAGCCCTATATCGGCGGGGACGAGCTTCCCCTCGATTACAAAGTCTATGTATTCGGTGGCCGGGCCGAGGTGGTTCAGTTGCACGTGGGGCGGGGGCGGCGCCACCGCTGGACCCAGTTCGATCGCGACTGGATGCCGCTGTCCGACCGCCCGATCGACGCTCCGCCGCCGTCGCGGCTGACGGAGATGCTGAGCGCGGCCGAGGCGATGGCCGGAGATGTCGATTTCCTGCGGGTCGATTTCTATTGCGAGGGCGACCGATTGTCGTTCGGCGAATATTGTCTCTATCCAGGATCGGGGCTTGACCCGTTCACCCCCGACGCGATCGACCTTGCGCTCGGCGCGTGCTGGAACGCCGCTCGCTCAAGCTGAGCGGGCGAGCCTTTCGCCCATCAGGCGGTGAACCAGATTGACCGCCTTCAGCGGGCGAATCATGACCTTGAATGACGCGATCCGCTCGCCGTCGTCGGTAAAATGGATGATGTCGACGCCGTTGATCATGAGGCCGTCGATGACGGTCGAAAACTCGAGCACCGCGCCATCGTCGCTGTGCCACTCACCCATGTAGCGAAAGTCGGGACCGCCGAGCACCGAGACCGCCGCGGTCAAATAGGCGTGGGCGATCTGGCGACCGTGCTGCGTCGCGTGGACTATTGGGCTGTCGAACGTGACCTGATCGTCGAGCAAGTCGTGGAGCGCCTGCGGGTCGGGCCTTTTGATATAGTCGTGCCAGGCCTGAAGTGCGGTCATTGCCCGGCGCGCCTCTATTTCGACCGTTCGACCTGCTCGAATTCAAGCTCGACCGGGGTCGCGCGGCCGAAGATCGAGACGCTGACCTTGACCCGGCTGCGGTCGAAATCGAGCTCCTCGACCAGGCCGTTGAACGAGGCGAACGGGCCGTCGAGCACCTTGACGTTGTCGCCGATCTCGTAATCGACCTTGATCTTCTGCTTGGGCGCGGCGGACGCAGCTTCCTCGCGGGTCGAGAGGATGCGCGCGGCCTCGGCCTCGCTGATCGCCTGCGGCTTGCCGTTGGGGCCGAGGAATCCGGTTACCTTCGGCGTGTTCTTGACCAAGTGATAGACGTCATCATTGAGCGCCAGCTTGGCGAGCACGTAGCCGGGGAAGAATTTGCGGTCGCTCGTGACCTTCTTGCCGCGGCGGATCTCGGTGATCTTCTCGGTCGGAACCTCGACCGATTCGACCAATTGGGTCAGGCCCATGCGCTTCGCGTCGGCGAGGATCTGGTCCTTCACCTTGTTTTCGAAGCCGGAATAAGCGTGGATGATGTACCAGCGGGACATGAATGAAAACGCCTTTTATGAGCCGATCAGGCCGAGCAGATATTTGACGACGGACGAGAAGAAGGCGTCGACCCCGAGGAAAAAGATGGCGAGGATCGTGGTCATGATCAGCACCATGACCGCGGTCGTGACGGTTTCCTTGCGCGACGGCCAGACGACCTTGCGGGCTTCGTTGCGCACCTGATTGACGAATTCGCCGGGGGTCGTTTTTGCCACTGTGCGTCAAGCCTTCAGTTGAAACAGATAGAAAAAAGAGGTCCGCGGCCGGGCCCCATCAAAGTCGTACTTTGATGGGTACCCGATGTGCCGCTGAACCTCGTCACAGCGCCTTACATCGTATCGGGTGATTTAGGCAAGCTGCGACGAGTTGCAATGGCACCTCGTCCTTGAGGAAGCCGTCACGGAGTAAATCCGTGACGTCGATCCTGTCGGCTGCGCCGCAGGTCGGCCGGCCTGCGGCAACTCTTCGCGCTGCTTTGCTGCGCTCGGCGCCTCAGGCTGGCAGGGGCAGGGGGACTCGAACCCACGACCCTCGGTTTTGGAGACCGATGCTCTACCAACTGAGCTATACCCCTAGGCCGAGGTGGCGATTAGCCGCGCGAGCCTTCATTCGCAAGCGCTTGTCAGGCCGCCACATCGAACGGGACGATTTCGCCGCTGAGGTAGAGGTTGCGGGCTTTGGTGCGGCTTAGCTTGCCCGACGAGGTGCGCGGCAGTGTCCGGGGCGGGACGAGTTCGACCACCGGCGTAATCCCGGTAATCGCGCGGACCCGTTCGCGGATGTCATCGCGCAGGCGCCCGCGTTCCTCAGGATCGCTGACCCGGCAGTGGACCAGGACCGCGGGGGTTTCCTCGCCCAGCGGACCGGTGATGGCGAAGGCGGCGATGTCACCCGACTTGAAGCCGGGCAATTGCTCGACCGCCCATTCGATATCCTGCGGCCAATGGTTGCGGCCATTGATGATGATCATGTCCTTGGCGCGACCGACGATGAAGATGTAGCCGGCCGAGAGGTAGCCCATGTCGCCCGTGTCCAGCCAACCGTCATCGCTGAGGCAGGCGGCGGTCGATTCCGGGTCGCGGAAATAGCCGTCCATGACCGACGAGCCGCGGCAATAGAGCTTGCCGATCGCACTGTCGGGAAGCACCGCACCGGCGGCGTCGCGAATCTCGACTTCCATCCCGATCACCGGTTTTCCGCAATTGACGATCGCACGATAGCGGCGCGGGCGCTCCTGTGCCGGGGTGCCGACTCCGGCGAGCTCGGATTCCTCGACCAGTTCAAGGCGGATGCCTTCGCCCGGGGGCATGATCGACACCGCCAGCGTCGCCTCGGCGAGGCCGTAGCTGGGGCAGAAGGCGGCGGCCTTGAAGCCGGCGTCGGCGAAGCTGTCGACGAACGCCTGCATGACGTCGGGGCGGATCATGTCGGCGCCATTGCCGGCGATCCGCCAGCGCGACAGGTCGAAGCGGTCGGCGGCGCGGGTCTGCGACGACATCCGGCGCGAGCAAATGTCATAGCCAAAGGTCGGCGAGTAACTGAGCGTGGTGCCGGGATTGCGGCTGATCAGGTCGAGCCACGCCAGCGGACGGCGCGCAAAATCCTCGGTCTTCAGATAATCGACGCTGACTTGGTTGGCGAGCGGCGAGAGCATGCAGCCGACCAGCCCCATGTCATGATACCACGGCAGCCAGCTGATGCAGCGGTCGCTGTCCTGAAGTTCGATGCCCTTGCCGTGAGCATGGAGATTGTCGAGCAGGGCGCGGTGGGTAACCGCCACGCCGTGCGGAAAGCGGGTCGAGCCCGAAGAATATTGCAGATAGGCGATATCGTCGCTGCGGTTGGCGGGAAGCGGCGCATCGGACGGAGCGATGTCGGCCAGACTGTCCCAGTCGCGCGTGGCGACTCCCCGCTGGGTGGCGGCCTCGATCGCATAATCGGCCAGCTCGGGCGGGTAGAGGAACAGCTGCGGATCGCTGCTTTCGAGCATCACCAGCAACTGGCTGACATAGGCTTCGCGCCCGCCGAAGCTGGTCGGTAGAGGCAGCGGCACGGGCCACAGCCCGGCATAGACCGCGCCGAAGAAGCAAGCGGCGAATTCGGCGCCGGTCTCGGCGACCAAAGCAACGCGGTCGCCCGGCGCAAGACCGAGCGCGACGAACCGGTGGGCATGGGCGAGGGCGTCGGCCCTGAGGTCGGGATAAGGATAAGCGCGGGTCAGCGTGCCGCGGGCATCGTGGAAATTCATGCCGCGAACGCCGCTCGCGGCATAATCCAGCGCGTCGCCAAGCGTATCGAAGTCGGCATAGCGCCGCTCAAGAACGTCGGAGGTGGGCGTGGCGCCGGGAGGGGAAAGGCTGGTCATAAATTAAAAGTCGCGGTCACTTGGGCACCTGTGCTCTATTCCTGATCTAGATACGCCAGAGTCGTAGATCGCGATGACGTCACTTCCCCTAGGCTTTGCGTGATGGTCACCGACTGTGGCACAAACATGGCGACATGCGCGCCCGCCAGCCCCGCCGACCCCGGCCACCGCTCGACGAAGCAGCCCTCAAGGAGCTCGGGCTGGCCTATGTCGCGCGCTTCGCCACCAGCCGCGGCAAGCTGGCCGATTACCTCCGACGCAAGCTGTACGAGCGCGGCTGGGGAGGAAGCGGCGATCCGCCGGTGGCGCGGATCGTCGAATGGGCGGCGGAAGCGGGCTTCATCGACGACAAAGCCTATGCACTGGCCAAGGCCCAATCGCTTGGCGGGCGCGGGTTTGGCGAGCGGCGCGTCGGGCAGGCCTTGAAGGCTGCGGGGATCGAGGAAGAAGACGGTGCGGCGGCACGCGATTTTTCCCGCGATACCGCCGAGGAAGCGGCGCTTAGATTTGCCCGGCGCAAACGCATCGGACCGTTCGGACCGGTCCCGGTCGATCGCAGGGACTCGGAGCGGGCAATGGCCGCGATGATCCGCGCCGGACACGGTTTCGAACTCGCCAAACATGTCCTGTCGTTACCACCCGATTTTGATTCGGACCCGTAACTAGCTGACCTGTCGGTATTTTCAGGTTGCAGTTCAAATCTATTTTACCATCGCGGTCGGCATGGTATGAAATAGCGTGCGTCAAACAGTAGAGCGTGCGGCGCCTATCGCCAGTTCATCGGAACCTGCCGAACCCATTGTTGCGCATGCCGTCATCGGCGGGGGCAGCTATGATGAGGAGGTGGACGTGTCGAATGACGATAACGACGGTCTACCCGAGGTCGGCCCCGACGAAGCGATCGTTCACGACGACGGAAACGGGTTCCAGGTCGCCGGCCGGGTCAAATGGTTCGACGCGACGCGCGGCTTCGGATTTCTGATCAGCGACGCCTGCGAGGGCGATATCCTGATCCATTTCTCAGTGCTTCGCGATCATGGTCGGCGGAGCCTGCCCGAGGGCGCGCTGATCGAATGCATCGTCGAGCAGCAGGATCGCGGCCTCCAGGCACGGCGGATCATTTCGATCGATCTAAGCGAGGCCTTGCCGAGCCCGGCCAGACCAGCCATTCCTGCCGCCGACCGCGCGGATCGTCAGGCCTTGTCCGACGCCGCGGGGACATTCGAGCCGGTGGAGGTCAAATGGTTCAATCGCGTCAAGGGCTATGGTTTCCTCAATCGGGTGGGGGAGCCGGACGCCGACATCTTCGTGCATATGGAGACGGTGCGGCTGGCGGGGCTGGTCGACCTGCAGCCGGAGGACGTGATCGAGGCGCGGATCGCGGAGGGTCGCAAGGGCCTGACCGCGGTCGAACTTCGCCACGCCTGATCTGCAAATTCCTGTTCGCGGCGATGCTGGCGGTGCCCGCTGCCTGCCAGCCGGCGGCCGCACCGGCCCAGCTTGAGCAATCCGCCGCGGGGCTCGATCAAATGGCGCTGACGATCGCCTCGGGCGGCAAGACCCACCGCTTCACGGTCGAGGCGGCGCGCACCTTCGAACAGCAGCAGACGGGCATGATGAACCGCAATTCGCTGGCCCCCGATCGTGGCATGATCTTTCCCTACGACCCGCCGCAGCCGGTGGCCTTCTGGATGAAGAATACCCTGATCCCGCTCGACCTGGTGTTCATCGCGCCGGGCGGCAAGATCTTGCGAATCGAGGAAAATGCGGTGCCTTACTCGCTCGACCAGATTCCGTCGGGCGGGCCGATCGAGGCGGTGCTTGAGCTGGCGGGGGGACGATCGGCCGAACTTGGCCTGAAAGCTGGCGACCAGGTCGACTGGCCGCGCTGACGGCCTTGCGTCGCTAAGCCGAACGGCGCTAACGGCCCCGCATGGGAATGTTCGCAAACGCCTTCACCTGGTGGAACGGTGCGTCGTGGAGCACGTCGCTCTTCTCGCGGCGCCATGGCGCGGAAGCCGGCCGCGACGACGAGGGCAACGTCTATTTTGCGCACCGCAAGGATCCGGCGCGGCGCTGGGTGATTTATGCGGGCGCCAACGACAGCAGCCGCGTGCCGCCGGGCTGGAACGCCTGGCTGCGCGGGACGATCGACGATGTGCCCGACAAGGCGCTGCCGCCGCGCCGCACATTCGAGCGGCCGCCCGAAGCCAATTTGACCGGCAGCGACCAGGCATGGCGCCCGGCAGGGTCGATCCGGACCGGCGGCAAACGCGCCGCCGCGACGGGTGACTATAGCGCCTGGACGCCCGACCAGGCGTGAGCCGCGCTGCGATCTTGCTGCTTGCCGCGAGCGCCTTGACCCTCGCGGGCTGCGACCCGAAGCAGGACGAGACGGTGGCCGAGAATAAGGTGACCGCCGAAGCGCTGCCGCCGTCGGTCAATACCGCCGGCGTCACGCCGATGGGCGAGCGCGTGGCGGTGATCGCCCTACTCAACAAGCGCAATGGTATCGTGCGCGATTTCACGCTCCGGCCCGGGCAGGCGATCCGCGCGAAGGATGCGGTGATCCGCCTGCGCGCGTGCGAATCGACCGCGCCGTGGGAGACTGAGCGGCTGACCGGCGCCTTCGTCCAGCTCGACGTTCGTCGCCCCGACACCAATTGGGAGCGGGTGTTTTCAGGTTGGCTGTACAAGGAAAGCCCGTCGCTCAACGTCGTCGAGCATCCGGTTTACGATGTGTGGGTCAAAAGCTGCGCGATGAGCTGGCCCGGGGCGGCGGAAATGGCACCATCGGCATCGGGGAGCCCGAGCAACCGGTCGAGGGCGCCGAATTCGGGTGGTGGAAGTTCGCCGACCGCGGCCGATTCGCCGAACAGTTCGAACGACGTGCCCGCCGAATCGCCCGCCGCCACCGCGCCCGAGCCGAGTGCGGTCGAGAGCAACGCGACGTAGAGGTCGCGCTTGACCGTGACCGCGCCCAATGAGGCCAGGTGGTCGGTCATGAACTGGCAGTCGAGCAGCAGGAAATGGCCGACCTGAAGGCGCGCCACGAGCCACGCCAGCGCGACCTTCGATGCGTCGGTGCGGCGGCTGAACATCGATTCGCCGAAGAAGGCGCGGCCGAGGCGCACGCCGTACAATCCGCCGACCAGTTCGCGTTCCGCACCCTCGCCCTGCCAGCATTCGATCGAATGGGCCTGGCCCGCGGCGTGAAGACCATTGGTCGCGCGCTCGATATCGTCGTTGATCCAGGTCTCGGGTCGGTCGGCGCAGGCGCGCACCACCTCGGCAAAGGCGGTGTCGCAGGTAATTTCGAACGTGCCGCGCTTCACCCTACGGGCAAGCGAGCGAGACAATCGGAACTGGCGCAGCGGGAGGATCGCCCGGCTGCGCGGTTCGACCCAGAAAATCTCGTCGGCGTCGCGGCTGTCGGCCATCGGGAAGATGCCGGCGGCATAGCCACGAAGCAGGATCCGGGGGTCGAGACCACTCATCGGGTGATGCTACAATAGTTCGCGGACAATGTCCTGCGGGCGGCACAGGCGGACGCCTTTGTCAGTCTCGACCAGCGGGCGGTTCACATAGGCCGGGTTGGCGACCATCGCGGCGACGAGGGTGTCGTCGTCGGCATCAGGCAGGCCGCGTTCCTCGGCGTCGGTGCCGCGCAGGCGAAGTACATCTTTCGGCGACAGGTTAGCGTCGCGCAGCAATTGCTCGAGTTTCGATCGCTCAAAGGGTGATTTGAGATATTCGATTACGGTCACGTCGGCGCCCGATTGCTCAAGAATCTCGAGCGTCTTGCGCGACGTACCGCAGGCGGGGTTGTGATAGATGGTGGCGTTCATGGCTGCTTCTTAACGCGCCCGGCCCGAGCATTCCAATGGGGCTTTAACCATTGCCGCCTACAAGCGCCGGGATGAGCGGGAAGATGCGATCGGTACAGGTGGTTCGCGCGGTGGCGGCGTGCGCCGTCTTGCTGTGTCATACCGCCGGCTGGTCATTGGGCGCGGCGGGGGTCGACCTGTTCTTCGTCATCTCGGGATTCATCATCGGCACGGTCATGCCGGGCCGCGACGCGCGCAGCTTTTTCGCCGACCGGCTCAGGCGGATCTACCCGATCTATTTCGTCGCCTTGCTGCCGTGGGCCTTCGTCGGCGCGGTCTATGCCACCATCCCGCTCGAACGGCTGGCGTCGAGCCTGACGTTGTGGCCGATCTGGGGGGCGGGCTTCGTGGTCCCGTTCAACCCGCCGGCGTGGACCCTGTGCTTCGAAATGCTGTTCTACGTCGGCGCGGCGCTCGCGCTGGCGACGAAGCGCAAATGGCTGCCGTTCGCGATCGCGGGGGCGGCGGCGGCGCTATACCAGTGGTGGCCGGGCGCGTTGTTCGGGTTCGTCGGCAATCCGATGATCCTCGAATTTTGTGCCGGGCTGGCGCTGACCCGCCTGCCGCGCCGCGCCGATGTCGCGGGCGCCGCAATCCCGGTCGCGATGCTGCTGTTCGCTTTGTCACCGGCGGCATTGCTGGCCGACGGGGCGCTGGCGATCGACGCCGGGCAATCGGCGGTGCGGGTGGCCTGGTGGGGGGTGCCGAGCCTGTTGCTTGCCTATGCCGCGCTGACCTTCGAGAAAGCGTTCGCAGGCAAAATCTGGGACGGCGCGGTGCTGGTCGGGGACGCGTCTTACTCGCTGTATCTGGTCCACGTGTTGCCGGCTCTGATCCTGAGCTGGTGGTGGCCGGTTGAGTCGCTGGCGATCCTGGCGTTCGGGGTGGCGGTGCATCTGGCGGTCGAAAAGCCGCTCCTCAAGCGGCTCGCACGGCGCGACGCGAGCGTCACTCCGGCTTGCTCTCCAGCCACTGTTCGAGCCACTTGATGGTGTAATCGCCGCGCTGGAACGCGTCGGTGCGGATGATCTTCTGCTGCAAGGGCACGGTGGTCTTCATCCCTTCGACCACGAACTCCTCAAGCGCGCGTTTCAGCCGCATGATGCATTCGTCGCGGGTCGTGCCGTAGACGATCAATTTGCCGATCATGCTGTCGTAATAGGGCGGCACGCGATAGCCGGCGTAGAGCCCGCTATCGACCCTGACGTGCATTCCGCCGGGCGCGACATAATTCTTCACCAGCCCGGGCGAGGGGGCGAAGGTCTCGGGATCCTCGGCATTGATGCGGCATTCGATGGCGTGGCCGTGGAGGATGACCTGGTCCTGCGTCACCGACAGGCCGTCGCCCTGCGCAACGCGGATCTGTTCGCGCACCAGGTCGATGTCGCTGATCAATTCGGTCACCGGATGTTCGACCTGAAGCCTGGTGTTCATCTCGATGAAGTAGAATTCGTCATTCTCGTACAGGAATTCGATCGTGCCGGCGCCGCGATAGCCCATGTCGGCCATCGCCTTGGCGACGATCCCGCCCATCCGCGCGCGCTGCTCGGCGTTGATGACCGGGGAGGGGGCTTCCTCGATCACTTTCTGGTGGCGGCGCTGGATCGAACAGTCGCGCTCGCCGATGTGGATCGCATTGCCTTCGCCGTCGCCGAAGATCTGGAATTCGATGTGCCGCGGGTCGCCGAGATATTTCTCGAGATAGACGGTGTCGTCGCCGAACGCCGCCTTGGCCTCCGACGCGGCCTGCATCATCGCGGATTCAAGGTGTGCCTCGTCCTCGACCACCTTCATGCCACGGCCGCCGCCACCCGATGCGGCCTTGATGATCACCGGATAGCCAACCTCGGCGGCGATGGCGCGGGCCTCGGCAATGGTTTCGAGCGGGCCGGGCGAACCGGGCACTAGCGGCAGGCCGAGCTTGGCCGCGGTGCGCTTGGCCTCGACCTTGTCGCCCATGATCCGGATATGCTCGGGTTTGGGGCCGACCCAGCGAATGCCGTGGCTCTCGACGATTTCGGCGAATTGGGCATTTTCGGACAGGAAGCCGTAGCCGGGGTGGATCGCGTCGGCGTGGCTGATCTCGGCCGCTGAAATGATGTTGGCGATGTTTAGATAGCTATCGGCCGCAGCGGGCGGTCCGATGCATACCGATTCGTCGGCCAGCCGGACGTGCATCGCATCGCTATCGGCGGTGGAATGGACCGCGACGGTCAATATGCCCATTTCGTGGCAGGCGCGGTGGATGCGCAGCGCGATTTCGCCGCGATTGGCAATCAGCAGTTTCTTGATTGGCATATCGGTGACCCGGCTCAGCCGATGACGACCAAGGGTTGGTCGAACTCGACCGGTTGCGCATCGCTGACCATGACCTGACTGATCGTGCCGGCCTTGGGCGCGGTGATCGGGTTCATCACCTTCATTGCCTCGATGATCATCAGCGTATCGCCTTCCTTGACCGCTTGGCCAACAGACACGAACGGTCCGGCGCCGGGCTCAGGCGAGAGAAACACGGTGCCGACCATTGGCGACTTGACGGCATCGACCGGGACGGCGGGCGCGGCATCGATGGCAGGAGCGGCGAGAGCAGCGGCAGGGGCGGCTTGCGGGGCAGGAGCATAGGCCATCATCGGCGCGACCTCGCGGCGGACCTTGATCTTGCGATCGCCGTCCTCGACCTCGATCTCGGTCAGATCGTTGGCGGCCAGCATCTCGGCGAGTTCGCGCAGCAGCTCGCTGTCGACCCGCATCTTGTGCCCGTCCTTATGGTCGCTCATGCCTCATTCCCGTAATCAAAACGAGCGCGTTCCCTGTCAGAGCCGGGCCGCCGCGTCCAGTGCGAGTATGTAGCCGCCTGTGCCGCGGCCCGTGATCGCATCAGCAGCGGCGAGCGCGACCAGGTCGACGTGGCGAAAGGGCTCACGGGTCGCGGGATCGCTGATGTGGACCGCGAAGACGGGGGTCGAAATCGCCCTCACCGCATCGTGCAGCGCGACCGACGTGTGGCTGTAGCCGCCCGCATTGAGGATCACCGCCGCCGCACCGACATTGTCCGCTTCGTGGAGCCAGTCGATCAAATGGCCCTCGTGATTCGACTGGCGAATGTCGAGCGTGACACCGAGCTTCGCGGCCTGATCGCTCATCATGGCGGCGATATCGTCGAGCGTCTCGCTGCCGTAAATGGCGGGTTCGCGGCGACCGAGCAGGTTGAGGTTGGGTCCGTTGAGCACAAAGATGGTTTTGGTCATTTGCCTTCGCTCGCCTCGCTACCTATCTGCGCCCTATCCGATATGCCGACCGACAACATCATACACGTTCGAATCAATGGCGAGCCGCGAAGTGTGGCGGCGGGATCGACGATTGCCGCGCTGGTGGCGGAGATCGGTCTTGATCCGGCGCGGGTCGCGGTCGAGCGCAATCTGGAGATCGTGCCCAGGTCGACGCTGGCCGAGGTCGCGGTGGCGGATGGTGATGTGTTTGAGATCGTGCATTTTGTCGGGGGTGGTTGAGCGATCAGGCGGTTCGGGCGAACTCGTTGAGCGGAATCGGCAACCGCGCGCCATAATCGAGCGCGATCCGTTCGACCGCGGTAAAGGTGATGTCGATCTGCTCCTCCGCCTCGGCGAGTAAAGCGGCGGCCTCCGGCAATTTGCCGGGATCCTCCATCGCGACACGGGCGAATTCTTCCGCGGCGGCCAATTTCTGCCAGGCGCGAACATGGATTTGATAGGCGGCCCAGAAGTCCTCGGGCGCGCGTCCCCGCTCGATTAGCGCGATACTGTCGGCGACGCTGCGCGCGTCGAGGTTGGCGGTATCGAGATTGTCGGCGGCGAGGATTCGCTGGATTTCCGACCGTGATGACACGCTCTGGACGACGATCGTCGTTTCGGGCGTTTGGGCTTGCACGGGCAAGGCGGCAAAAGTGACAGCAATCAAGATCAATCTCAGCTGCATCGCTTGGTCCTCACTACCCACGGCCCACGCAGTCACTATATCGCGGCTATCCGTGCAGCAAAGGATGGATTGCAACCGTGAGCCACATGACCACCGCTACGACCGCCAAAACCGACGATCCTGACAGCTGGAGCGTCGCTGGACGGAGCTTTTCGTCGCGGCTGATCGTCGGTACCGGCAAGTATAAGGATTTTGCCCAAAACGCCGCAGCGGTCGAGGCGTCGGGGGCGGAAATCGTCACGGTCGCGGTCCGGCGGGTCAATATCTCCGACCCGAGCCAGCCGGTGCTGATGGATTATATCGACCCCAAGAAAATCACCTATCTGCCCAATACCGCTGGCTGCTTCACCGGCGAGGAGGCGATCCGCACGCTTCGGCTGGCGCGCGAGGCGGGCGGCTGGGACCTGGTCAAGCTCGAAGTACTGGGCGAAGCGCGAACGCTTTATCCGAACATGCGCGAGACGCTGATTGCGACCGAGGTGCTGGCCAAGGAGGGCTTCCTGCCGATGGTCTATTGCGCCGACGATCCGATCGCCGCCAAGCAACTGGAGGAAGCGGGCGCGGTGGCGATCATGCCGCTGGGCGCGCCGATCGGTTCGGGGCTCGGCCTTCAGAACCAGATCATGATCCGGCTGATCGTTGAAGGCGCGAGCGTCCCGGTGCTGGTCGATGCCGGGGTCGGCACGGCGAGCGATGCCGCGGTGGCGATGGAGCTGGGCTGCGACGGGGTGCTGATGAATACCGCCATCGCCGAAGCCAAGGAACCGGTGATGATGGCGCGGGCGATGAAACTTGCGGTCGAAAGCGGGCGAATAGCCTATCTGGCGGGACGCATGGCCAAGCGAAGATATGCGGACCCGAGCAGCCCTCTCGCAGGATTGATCTGATGACGACACGGCTTTTGTTTCTGGTCCTCGCGCTTGTTCCGGCGGCTTGCCATGCGGCCCCAGAACAGAAGCAGGAGGTCTCACAGGTCGCTCGGGCACCCGAAGCGGTGACACTTCGCGCGTTGGACGGAGTGGTGCTTCACGGCCTGTTCCATGCTGCGCCGAGGCCCAAAGCGACGATCCTGCTGTTCCATCAGGCGGGGTCGAACAAGAGCGAATATGCGACCATCGCGCCGCGCCTCGCCGAAGCGGGTTATAGCGCCCTGGCGATCGACCAGCGTTCGGGAGGCGAGCTGTTCGGTGCGCGCAACGCGACGGTCGACGGGGTTGGCAAGAGCAGCGGTTATGGCGATGCGATCCCCGATCTGGAGGCGACCATCGCCTGGGCCAAAGCCAAGGGATCGCCGGTCATCCTGTGGGGTAGCAGCTATTCGTCGGCACTCGTCTTCCCGGTCGCGGCGAAGCATGATGCGGAGGTGGCCGCCATCCTCGCCTTTTCGCCCGGAGAATATATCGACGGCGTCTCGATCAAGGGCGCCGCGGCCAAGCTTCGCGCGCCAGTGTTCGTCACATCGGCAAAGGATGATGAGGAAATCGCCGCTGCGAAGGCGATTTTCGACGCCTCGCCATCAGCGGACAAGACGCAATTCGTGCCCAAAAGCAGCGGCGTGCATGGCTCTTCGACCTTGATCGCGGCGCGCAATGCCAACGGCGCCGAGGAAAACTGGGCGGCGGTGCTCGCGTTTCTCGCCAGGGTCGCACCTTAGCGGCTCCGCAATTTCCCCAACCGTCGTCGACGTCGAAACACTTCGACATCGGTGATGCGATGAGCCGAGCAACCGCTTTCCCAACGCTTCGTTATCTAGTCATTCCAGTCCCTTATTAGGAGAATGACGATGGGTGAGTTTACCGACAAGGTCAAAGGCGAGACCAATGAAATGGTCGGCAATGTGAAGCAGGAATCGGGCAATCCCGAGACCCGCGAGCAGGGCAAGCTCCAAGAAGAAAAGGGCGAGCTCCAGAAAGAAAAAGGCGAAGCCGAAGGCGCGGTCGGCAACGACATCTAAGCCTTGTTTCGATTTTGACAAAAGGGCCGTCCCGCATCGCGCGGGGCGGCATTTTTTCATCGCCTATGGCGCCCGCAATTTCGCGATCGTGGTGGCGTTGCTGATCACTTCGACGTCGGTGACGCAGTGGATCAGGCGGATGCCGGTGCGGGTCATTGCGTCGGCGAGGGCGGGGGCGAAATCAGCGGTGACTTCGACCCGCACGCCCCAACCGCCATACGCCTCGGTCAGTTTGACGAAATCGGGGTTGGCGAGCGTGGTCGCGCTGATCCGCGCCGGATAGTCGCGCTCCTGGTGCATGCGGATGGTGCCATAGGCCCCGTTATCGACCAGGATCACCAGCAAGTCGGCGCCATATTGCGCGGCGGTCGCCAGTTCCTGGCCGTTCATCAGGAAATCGCCGTCGCCCGCGACGCAAACTACGGGACGGTCCTTGAAACGAAGCGAGGCGGCGACTGCGGCGGGCAGGCCATAGCCCATCGTGCCGCTGGTGGGCGCAAGCTGGGTCGGCTGCGCGCCATAATGCCAGTAACGGTGCCACCAGCCGGAAAAATTGCCCGCGCCGTTGCAGATGATGGTGTTGGCGGGAAGGGCGTCGCGCATCGCCTTGACGCAGGGGCCGAGGTCCATCGTGATCCCGTCACGCGACTTGGGATCGCTCCATTCGAGCCACTCGCGATGGGCCTCGTCGCCGGCCGAGAAGCGCACCAGCTCGGGATCGTGCCAGTCGGCCGCCATCTCGCAAAATTCGCTCATGTCGGCGCAGATCGACAGATCGGCGTGATAGATGCGGCCGAGCTCGTTGGGATCGGGGT
>JBBQTM010000016.1:0-31467 GCA_038234545.1 Sphingomonadales bacterium | reverse complement strand
TCTGCTGTTGTTCTACATCTTCTTCGAAGGCGGCCTGATCCCGATGTACCTGATCATCGGCATCTGGGGCGGCGCCGACCGGATCAAGGCGGCGTACAAATTCTTCCTCTACACATTGGCCGGTTCGGTGCTGATGCTGGTCGCGATGCTGGTGATGATCGGCATTGCCGGCACCAGCCACATCCCCGACCTGATGGCCTATGATTTCGCGCCCGGCCTGCAGTGGTGGCTGTGGCTCGCCTTCTTCGCCAGCTTCGCGGTCAAGATGCCGATGTGGCCGGTCCACACCTGGTTGCCCGACGCCCACGTCCAGGCGCCGACCGCGGGCTCGGTGATCCTGGCCGGCGTGTTGCTCAAGATGGGCGGCTACGGCTTCGTTCGCTTCAGCCTGCCGATGTTCCCCGAGGCGTCGGCGGACTTCATGCCATTGGTGTTCGTGCTCAGCGGCATCGCGGTGGTGGTCACTTCGCTGATCGCGCTGGTCCAGAACGACATGAAAAAGCTCATCGCTTATTCCTCGGTCGCGCACATGGCGTTCGTCACCTTCGGCCTGTTCGCCTTCAACCGACAGGGGATCGAGGGCGGGCTGATGGTCATGCTCGGCCATGGCCTCGTCTCGGGCGCGTTGTTCCTGTGCGTCGGCGTGGTCTATGACCGGCTCCACACGCGCGAGATCGACCGCTACGGCGGGCTAAGCGACAACATGCCCAAATTCGCCTTGCTGTTCATGCTGTTCACCATGGCCAGCGTCGGCCTGCCAGGCCTTTCAAACTTCGTCGGCGAATTCCTGTCGTTGATGGGCACATATGCGGTGTCGACGTGGGCGGGGATCGTGGCGACGACCGGGATCATCCTCGGCGCGGCCTATGCGCTCTACCTCTACTGGCGGATCTGCTTCGGCACCCAGCGCAATGCCGATGCCGCCGCAATGCCCGACCTCAATGCACGCGAATTGTGGCTGCTGGTGCCGATCGCCCTCGCGACGATCTGGATGGGCGTCTATCCCGAAAGCTTCATGGCGCCGATGCGCGACGATGTCGGGCGGCTGCTGACCCGGATCGAGCGCGCCGCGCCGCCGAGCGATAGCGCGCCGACCGCCGGGAAGCCGGCCGCTGAAGCTGGTGCGCACGGCGAGCCGTCCGAAGCCCACTCCACTCCGGCGGAAGCCCATTGATGAACATCGCCGCCATCCTCCCCGAAATCATCCTGACCGTCGGCGCGATTGTGCTGATGATGGTCGCCGCCTTCGGTGGTCGTCGCTCGACCGGTGTCACGACCTGGGTCTCGGTCGCGCTATTGGTGGTGGCCGCGATCCTTACCCTAGGCCGACCTCAGGACGCCGGGGCATTGTTCGGTGGGCTGATCGTCGCCGACGGGTTTGGCGCGTTCGGCAAGGTGCTGATCTTCCTCTCCGCCGCGGTCGCGATCATCGCCGCGCACAATTGGTTCGAGCGCGATTTCGAGCATGCCGCCGAATATCCGGTGCTGATACTGCTCGCCACGGTCGGCGCCGCGGTGATGGTGTCGGCCACCAGCCTGATGACGCTCTATGTCGGGCTCGAATTGAGCAGCCTGGCAAGCTATGTCCTCGCCGCCTATCGCCGCTCGGACGAGCGCAGCGCCGAAGCCGGCCTCAAATACTTCGTCCTCGGCGGGCTTGCCTCGGGCATCCTGCTGTACGGCATTTCCCTGCTCTACGGCTTCACCGGCACGACCGGCTTCAATGGGGTCGCTGCCGCCTTCGCGCGCGACTCGACCCCGTCGATCGGCCTGCTGTTCGGGCTGGTGTTCACGCTTGCCGGTATGGCGTTCAAGATCAGCGCGGTGCCGTTCCACATGTGGGCGCCCGACGTTTATGAAGGTGCGCCGACCCCGGTCACGGCATACTTTGCCTCCGCCCCGAAGGTCGCGGCCGTCCTGCTGCTGACCCGCATCTGTATCGACGCGCTCGGGCCGGCGATCGACGCGTGGCGGCAGATTGTCATCTTCGCGGCATTGGCCTCGATCGCGCTCGGTGCAATCGCCGCCTACGGCCAGACCAATATCAAGCGACTGCTGGCGTATTCGTCGATCAACAACGTCGGTTTCGCGCTCATCGGCCTTGCCGCGGGCGGCGCGGCGGGTGCCTCGTCGGTCCTGTTCTACATGGCGGTCTATGTCGTGATGACGCTCGGTGCCTTCCTGTGCGTGCTGCGGATGCGCGACGAACAGGGCGAGCCGGTCGAGACGCTTGCCAGCCTGTCGGGCCTGTCGCAGTCACGCCCCGGCCTTTCCGCCGCCATCGCCATCTTCATGTTCAGCCTCGCGGGAATCCCGCCCTTGCTCGGCTTCTGGCCCAAGGTCGTGGTGTTTCAGGCGGCGATTAGCGAAGGACTGGTGTGGGTAGCCGTGGCCGGCTTCCTTGGCTCGGTGATCGGGGCTTATTATTACATCAAGATCGTCAAGATCCTGTACTTCGACGCTCCCGCCGTGCCCTTCGCCAAGGCCAAGGCGCCGGCCGAAACCGTGCTGATTTTCCTTGCGGCGCTCGCGGTCTGCCCGGTCGGCTATCTCGCCATCGGCCCGATCGGCAATCTCGCCGACAAGGCCGCCGCGACACTTTTCTAACGTCGCCATGACCCGGCTCCGTTTCGCTGCGGAAACCGGCTCGACCAATGCCGACTTGCTTGCCGCTCAATCCGCAGCTGAGGGCGACTGGCTCGTTGCGCTTCATCAATCCTCCGGCAAAGGTCGTCAGGGCCGCGAATGGCAGTCGCTCGAGGGCAATTTCGCCGGCTCGACCCTGATCCATCTGCGCTACGGCGATCCGGCGCCTGCCACGCTCGCGCTCGCCGCCGGCCTCGCGCTGATCGAAGCCGCCGATGCCGCCGCCCCGGGTCGTGCCACCCAGCTCAAATGGCCCAATGACCTGATGCTCGCCAATGATGTGCAAGGGTGGGCCAAGCTCGGCGGTATCCTGCTTGAGCGGGCAGGGGACCGGGTCGTCGCCGGATTTGGGGTCAATCTCGCCGCCGCGCCGCAGATTGAGGGTCGCGCGACGATCAGCCTCAACGGCAGTGTAACTCCCCAGGGGTTCGCGCCTCTGCTGGCCGCCAGTCTTGCGCGCATATTGACCGCGTGGCGCAGCGCCGCTCCGGCCGCCTTCGTTGACGCCTGGCAACTGCGCGCCCACCCACTGGGCACCCCGATCACGGTCCATTCCGGTCCCGGTGAGCGGCTCTCCGGCACGTTCGACGGCCTTGCTCTCGATGGCGCGCTCCGGTTGCGTCTTCCGACCGGTCGAATCGAGCGCGTCCACGCGGGTGACGTGGCGCTCGCCAAGCGAGCCGGGGAGCGCTAGGGCGCGCATATGCTGCTCGCGATCGATGCCGGAAATACCAATGTCGTCTTCTCGCTGGTCGATGAAGACGGTGGCATCCGCACGCGCTGGCGCATTGCCTCCGATCCGCGCCGGACCGCCGATGAATATGCCGTCTGGTTGCACCAGTTGCTGGCGATGGAGGGCTTTGCCAAGGCGGATGTCGGCCGGGTGATTATCGGCACGGTCGTTCCGCGCGCGCTCCACAATCTGACCGTATTGGCCGAGAAATATTTCCGCCAGACCCCCATGGTTGCAGGGCAGGGCGGATGGCCGATCGCACTCGACGTGCCCGAGCCCGAGACCGTCGGCGCCGACCGCGCGCTCAACGCCATCGCCGGCCATGCGCTCCACCAGGGCGATCTGATCATCGTCGATTTCGGCACCGCGACGACGTTCGACGTGGTCGACTTCTCGGGCGCTTACAAAGGCGGGATCATTGCGCCGGGAATCAACCTGTCGCTTGACGCTTTGGTCACCGCCGCCGCGAAACTCCCGCGAATCGCAATCGAAGCGCCGACCGATACCAGTGTAATAGGCCGCACCACCGAGACGCAGATGCTGATCGGCGTCTACTGGGGCTATGTCGCGATGATCGAGGGGTTGGTCACGCGGCTCAAGGCGGAAATCGGCCGCCCGTCGCGGGTCATCGCCACCGGCGGGCTCGCCATATTGTTCGACAAGAACACCGACGCGTTCGATTCCATCGAACCCGACCTCACCATCCAGGGCCTCGCCCTGCTCGCCGCGAAGGCCCCTAAAATATGACACCTGGCGAAGAACTGCTTTTCCTGGCCCTTGGCGGCTCGGGCGAGATTGGCATGAACGTCAATCTGTATGGCACCCAGGGAAAATGGCTGATGGTCGACCTCGGCCTGACCTTTGCCGATACCGATTATCCCGGGATTGACCTGATCCTGCCCGAGCTGGAGTTCATCGAGCAGAACAAGGACAAGCTGATCGGCATCGTCCTGACCCACGGCCACGAAGATCATATCGGCGCGATCCCCTATCTCGCCGCCGATTTGAAAGTGCCGCTCTACGCCACGCCGTTCACCGCTGATTTGATCGCCGGAAAGCTCGAGGAAGAAGGACTGGTCGGCAAGGTCAAGGTGCATGTCATTCAGCGCGACGGGAGCATCGATCTCGACCCGTTCAAGATCACCTTCAAGGCGTTGGCGCATTCGATTCCCGAGGGCAATGGCCTGGTGATCGAGACTCCGCATGGCAAGATTTTCCACACCGGCGACTGGAAGATCGACGACACGCCAGTGCTTGGTCAACCGTCCAGCGACCAGGTGATGCACGAGATCGGGGATGAAGGAATCCTCGCCCTGGTGTGCGATTCGACCAACGTCTTCCAGGACGCGCCGTCCGGCTCCGAGGCCGGGGTCCATGCCGGTCTCCGCCAGGCGGTCGAGGAGGCCAAGGGACGCGTGCTCGTCACCACCTTCGCCTCCAACGCGGCGCGGCTGCAGACGCTTGGGCAGGTGGCGATCGAGACCGGGCGCAAGATGTGTGTCGCGGGCCGCTCGCTCGACCGGATCCTGCGCGTCGCCAAGGCCAATGGCTATCTGCTCGATTTCCCCGAGACGGTGCGCTTTGACGAGGCCATGCGCCTGCCGCGCAATGAAGTGATGATCCTCGCTACCGGCGGGCAGGGCGAGCCCCGCGCGGCGCTGTCACGGGTCGCATTCGGCAGCCATGAGCTTAAGCTGGTGCCTGGCGACACGGTGATTTTCTCGTCGAAGCAGATCCCGGGCAACGAGATCGCGATCGGTCGGATCATGAATGCCTTGTCCGACCTCGGCGCGATCACGGTCACCGACCGCCAGCTCCACATTCACGTCTCGGGTCATCCCGGTCGCCCCGAGCTCAAGCAGATGTACGAGTGGATCCGGCCCCAGATCGTCGTTCCGGTTCACGGCGAAGCGCGTCACATGGCCGAGCAGGCGCGGTTTGCGCTGGCGTGTGGCGTGCCCAAGTCGATCTACCAGAAGAATGGCGACATCGTCCGCCTGTCGCCCAAGGGTCCAAAGAAGGTCGGCACGGTGCGCACCGGCCGACTGGTGCTCGACGGTGACGTCATCCTGACCGCCGACGGCGCGACCATCGGCGAACGGCGCAAGATCAGCGTCAACGGGATCATCGCAGTCGCGCTGCCGCTGACCGCCGACGGCCGCTTGTCGGGCACACCGATGGTTCGGCCGCTGGGCGTCCCGGTCGAAGCCGACCGCGACGATTTCATCGCCGATGCCACCGACGCCGCGACTCGTGCATTCGGTGATTCGACCGATAGCGACAAGGTGCGCGAAAGCGTTCGCCTGGCGGTCCGCCGCTGCGCCAATCTGTGGACCGGCAAGAAGCCGATCGTCGAAGTGATGGCGGTCAGCGCAACCCGATGAAAATCGGCTCGATCATCGCGATCTATTTCCTGTTCTTTGCCTTCAGCGTCTTTGCGCTGCTGCCATTCGGGGTGCGCACCAGCGACGAGGCGGGCGAGGCCAAGGTACCGGGGCAAGCCGATAGCGCGCCGCATCGCTTCGATCTGAAGCGCCACCTGCTGCGCTCGGCAATTGCGGCGCTTGTGCTATTTGGCCTCTATTATGCCAATTGGCAGTTCGGCTGGATCACCACCGACGATCTGGACTTCTGGAACTAGTCAGCGTTTCTGGAACGTCAGCGTCGGCCGACCAGCTGCGCCAGGGCTGCGTAAAGCTTGCCCATGTCGGAACCCATTAGCGTCACCGCCAACGCCCCGCCATCGCGGTCGGCGGTGACTCGGCGAAGCATCGCTTCGAAGTCGTGGACGTAGCGATTGACCGACTGCTGGAATTCGAGATCGGTCTCGAAATGGACGTCGAGCGCGCGCGCTTCGGCATTGCCCATCAGCCGCGCCGCGCGGCGGGTGAACACCCCGCGATCGCCCTTCAAATAGGCGCTCCACGCTTTGTCATCGACCTCGTCGGACAGGATCTTGCCGACGTCGATCGAGGCCGAATGCATCGAATCGATCAGCAGCGACACCCGCCGGGCGAAGCCTTCGCTGTCGCGTGCCCGCTGGCTTTCGTTGGTCTCGGTGAAATGCTGGTCGAGCGCCGCGGCACTCTGGCCGATCGAGATCATCTGGCTGGTCAGTCGCTCGGACGCGCCATGCGCCGCCTCGACCGCGCGTGCCGTGACCTGCTCGACCTCGGCCAGTTGGTTGATCAGCGTATCGCGCACCACTTTTTCGAGCGCATCGCGCGCCGCGTCCGACAATTGCCCGGCGCTGGCCGGAATAACCGCGGAAATCGCTTCGCGCGCGCGTTCGGCTGCGTGGCCCGCGGCCTCGCGCACCTGGAGCAGCGCGGCGACCAGCGCGGGTGCCGTCTCGGCCGACAATTTACCCGCTTCCGCTTCGGCTTCCGCAATCCCGGTGGCAAGCTCGCTCAGCCGCCGCTCGGCACCGCCAACCCCGGTGTCGACCGCCGCGAGCAACGCCGCCAGTCGGTCATGCTGCGCTTCGATGGCGCCGGCGCCGGTTTCGAGGCGCTTACCCGCTTCGACCGCCGCATCGCGGGTCGATTCGATATAGGGCCGAGCGGCTGCGCTGGTCTCGAGCAATCGCTGAGCGCCGCCCTGAGCCTCGCCCAACGCGGTCGCAAGCTGGCCCTGGATGTCGGTGGTCAATCCGTCGAGCGACACGCGAAGGCCCGTCATCCGCTCGGCCAGTTGCTCCATCGCCCCTTCATGATTGCCAGACTGACCGGCAATGGCGTTGAGTTCGCCCTGAACCCGGCCCAGCGATGCGCTGATCGCTGCGGCGCGACTGTCGCCGTCCTGGGCGAGCGAAGCGAACCGCTCGTCGAGCGCGGCCAGGCCGCCGCCGATCCCGGATATCATGCGCTGCGAAATGCGCTCCTGTTCAAGCACCCGCTTGGTCAGCCCGTCGAGCAACGATCGCGATGCCGATAGACGCATCCCGATCGCGTCTGCGGCCTCGATCCCGGTGAGGCCCATCCCGGTCCTGGCCTGGTCGACCATTGCGGTCACCGCCTGCGACTGCAAATCGATGCCGCCGCGGATTTCCTCGAGCGCCTCGGCCGAACGCTGGAGCAAGGCATCGATGGTTGACGTCGACGTCGTAGTTGCCTCGTCAACCCGGGCGAGTGCGGCACCGCCGCGCGCATCGACCTCGGTCAATTGCGCGATCAGGCGCTGCGTGGCGTCGGCGATCATTGCGTCGGCACTGCGGGCGCGTTCCGACAGCGCGCCGACCTGGGTTTCGAATTCTGCTGCTTGCCCCAGCGCCGTCGCACCCGCCGCTTGCAACAGTTGCGCCATCGATCGCGCGCTCGCTTCGGCGCGCGGCAGATCGTCGAGCAACACGCCCATGTCGATCCGCGCCGATCCCGCCGCCCGGTCGAGTGCCTCGCCCTGAGCCGCGATCCGCCGGGCGCTTCCTTCAAGCTCTTCGCTCGCCGTTCCCAGTCGCGCTGCGGCCTCGTCACCAAGTCCCATCAGCTGATCGGTGATCGCCCGCAGCGCACCATGGTTGTCATCGATCCGCTGGCGAAGCACGCCGAGCAAGCCTTCGAGCGACTGCGCTTCATGGCGCATCGCGATGACCGAGCGGGTGAAGGCCTCGGCCTCCTTTCGGCGGGTGCGACCAAACATTAGCCAGACCAGCCCGAGCAGGGCCAGCGGACCTGCCGCAACCGCGACCCACGATGCAAGCTCGGGTGAGGTCAGCGTCCGCGTCGCTAGCGCCTGGCCCGCCGACCATGCACTGAACGCGAGCCACGCCGCCGCCAGGAGCCCGAGCGCCCAACCGAGTACCGCGCGACCGCCTGCGGTTACCGGCTGCGGCTCTTCGGCCACATAATTCCACGACCGGTCGTCAAACTCCGGGGACGACAGCCCCTGATCCGAAGGGTGCGAAATGGCTTCCTCGAAGGCGGTGGGAAGCGGCTCGGCGCGGTTTGGGACGGGGTTCATGGCAATCAATTTACCATATTATCGCGCTGCCCCAAGCAAATACCGCTTGCGCTGGAAAGATCGTCCCGCTGTGGCCTAGAAGGGGCGGGAATCGACTGGGGAAGGTGGGGAAGAAATGCCGCTTGGGGCGCTGATCAGTGCCTATCAGGAAGATGACCAGGGCGTGCTTCGGGCGCTGTTTCCGCTCGCCGGTCGTACCTTGCTTGAATATCAGGCGCGCTGCGCGGCGGCCGCCGGGGCGGCGCCGATCATCGTGCTGGTCGAACGCGTCCCTGCCGCGCTCAATGACGCGATCGAGCGACTTCGCGCCGAGGGACTGACGGTGGTGCCGGTCAGCGACGGCAACGAAGCCGCCAGCCGGTTCGAGGCGGGGACGTTGATCCTTCAGATCGCCGATGGGCTCGCCCCCGATTTTGCCCTGTGCGCACGCCTCGCCGATTATGCTGAGCCGGCGGTTGCGCTAATCCCCGATGACGAGGAGCATCAGGCGTACGAACGGGTCGATGCCACCAGCCGCTGGGCCGGCCTGTCGTTGATCGACAGCCAGACCCTGTCCTCGACCGCAGCAATGCTCGGCGACTGGGACCTGCAGTCGACCTTGCTCCGACGGATCGTCCAGGCCGGTGCGCGACGCGTGGCGGCGGGAGAGGCGGGCAACAGCATATTGCTCGCGCATAGCCCGGACGACCTGGCGGGCTTCGAGCGCCGCCTATTGGTCGGGTCACGGGTCGCGCGCAACGATTGGGCGAGCCGCTATGCGCTTCCGCTGGTCGAGGAATTCGCCACCGAGCGATTGATGGAAAGCCAGGTTCGCCCCGTCTGGCTGGTCGCGGGCGCATTGGTCCTGACGCTTGGTGCCGCGTTCGGTTTTACCCGTGGCTGGTTGTGGCCGTCAGTCGCCGTGCTGGTCCTGTCGACTCCGTTCGATCTGGTCGCGGGGCGTCTAGCCGCCTTGCGCATGCGCCCGCTCGCGCCCGCGCTGTGGACCCGCCGCCTGCTGTGGCCTGCGGCGGGGTTGGCGATGCTTGCGCTTGGCTGGTGGAACTACAATCATGGTGGCGGTTGGGGCGCCTTGATCACCGCGCTGACCGCCGCCGCCTTCGCCCAGGCGGCCCAAACCGAGCAATCGGGAATCGATCTTCCCCCCGGACCGTGGCTTTTCTCACGCCGCAACGCGATCTTTACCGCCATCCCCTTTGCCATCGGCGGTTGGTGGAATGGTCTGTTGGTAACGCTGCTGGTTTATGCGGGAATATCCTTTTTCATTGCGCAATACTTCCGCCACCGCCTGCTTCGCGATTGACGACGCATTAACCTCGATCGTCTAACAGATGATCGATGGTGCCCGAGGAATGGCCGATAGCTGTTGAATCAGCCGACCGGATGGTCGACTCTGCGCACACGCGGAGTCCCAGCCGCTTGGCCACCGTCCGCCGCGATTTCTTCCTCGATCCAGGCGAGCGGCTGACCGAGCAGGAACGCGCGCTGATGACGGCGATGCTGCATGATCTGATGGCCGCGCTGGCCGTCGCAATCCGCGCCGCGGCCGGGATCTTGAGCGAGCCGCCGGCACCCGCCCAGCTTGCCGACACCCTCGGGCGCGCCGGGTTGCTCGATCGCATAGGCCTCATCCGGCTGATGCTTCGCCGGGCTGACGAACAGCGTATCCTGACCGCCTTTGCCGGCCACGCGGGGCCACGGCGCCTGCCTTTGCTACCCAAACTGGTCAGCGACAGCGATCCCGCCGTGGCCGCCGCGGCCATGGCGTTGGTGGTTGCGCGCGGTCGTCGGCGCGACGGATTCGGCCAGCCTCGAGTCGATTTGAGCGACCTCGACCGCCGCGATGCGCGCGCGCTGGCCCATGCTGTGGCGGCGGTGCTGAGCCCCGATCCTCAAGCCGATGGCCGCTTCGCCACCGCCGCGAGCAAAGTCGTGGACGCGATCGATCCCGACGAATCGCTCGATCGCGCGGTCGAGACCCTGGTCGAGGCGCTCGACCGGACCGATCGCGCCGATGAAACGCTGGTCGAGGCCGCATCGGGCGAAGGCGAAGTTGCACTGGTCGCCATGCTGATCGCGCGCCGCGCCGGGATCAACCAACCGGCGGTATGGGATCATCTGGTCAATGCCGGGGCGGGTGGGCTGGCCCTGGTCGCGCGCATGGCCGGCTTCGGCCGCCGCGCCGCCGCCCGGCTGATCGCCGATCTGGGATCGACCACCGGCGGCTGGTCGGTCGAGGAAGAAATCGCCCGATATGACGAGCTTGATGCGGAAGAAGTCGCCGCTGCCCTGAAGCATTGGCAATTGCCGCCCGATTATCGCGCCGCGGTGCGGGATCTGCGGGGTCGTCATGGCTAGCGCGGCGGGCAATGAAAACGTCACCGGGCGCATCGATTCGGCCGGACGGCTGATCGAGGCCGATGCGATGCTGTCCGATCTGCAGCTCGAGGCAGGCTCGTCGGTCGGCGATCGGCTTGCCTTGCCGCAACTTGCCGCGGTGGCGCGGCTGGCACGCAAGCTCGGCGTTGGGATCGCTCGTCCGGCCATCGTCGCGGCGCGCGATCATGATCTGGAATTGTGGGTCCGCGCTGAGCCCGAGGGCGACGAAGTCATCATTACCATCGAAAGCTGGCGCCGTCGCCCGCCGCACGGCCCGCGACTGGAAATTGCCGCGCGGAGCGAGGATGTGCTGCCCCAGCCAAAGGGTGAATGGGCCACCGACGCCGAGCTCCGGATCACGGAATTGTCGCCCGACCTCGCCACTATGCTCGGTGCGCAAGTCGGTGAGGCGATCGGCCAGCCGCTAACCAAATGGCTCCGGCTGCTCGAAGGAGAAGACGGCGCCATGCCACTGCTCGGCGCGGTGGCGGCGCGGACCGGCTTCACCGGCCAGCTCGCCAGCGGGCGCAACGGGCCCGGACAGCGTTTAATCTTCAGTGGCAACCCAGTGGCCGGTGCCGACGGCCTGTTTGACGGGTTTCGCGGCCGCGCCACGGCGGAGAATGTCGCTCGGCCGGAAGCCGCCAATGAGGCAGGCAATGCCGGAATGAGCATCGACCCCGCGCTTGATCACGCGCTTCGCTCACCGCTTGCCCGGATCATCGAGGCGGCAGAAGGAATCGCCGATCGCGCCGACGGTCCGCTGCGCAGCGATTATGCCACGTATGCCGGGGATATCTCGGCCGCCGCACGTCACCTGCTGTCGGTTATCCGGGCGATGGTCGACCAGCCGCCCGAGGGCGATGCGTCGGTCGACCTGTCGCCGCTGGTCGACGAAGCGATCGGTCTGGTCCAGTCGAAGGCCGAAAGCCGCGCGGTGACGATTGAACGCCAAGGCCTCGACAGTCTCTTAGCGGCGGGCGAGCCGCGTGCGATCGTCCAGATCCTGGTCAATCTGCTCGGCAACGCGATCCGCCACTCGCCCGAAGGAACCCAAGTATCGGTAAAACTGTCTATTGGCGACGGTTACGCCTCTGTGACCGTCGCCGATCAGGGCAGCGGAATCGATGCCGCCGATCAGGAGCGGATTTTCGGGAAGTTCGAGCGTGGCGGCGAGGGCGGCGGCGACGCCGGGTTGGGCCTAGCAATTGCCCGTCGCCTGGCCAATTCCATGGCCGGTGACGTCACGCTGATCTGCGCGCCGGGTGAAGGCGCGCGCTTCACACTCAGTCTTCCGCTTCCTTAGCGCTGGCCCACCGGCGTGTAGTCGCGCTGGGTAGCGCCGACGTAGAGCTGACGCGGACGACCGATCTTCTGCTCGGGATCGCTGATCATCTCGTTCCACTGCGCGACCCAACCGACCGTGCGGGCAAGCGCGAACAAGGCGGTGAACATGTCGGTCGGGAAGCCGATCGCGTTGAGGATCACGCCCGAATAGAAATCGACATTGGGATAGAGTTTCTTGTCGATGAAATATGAGTCGTTGAGCGCGATATGCTCAAGCTCCTTGGCCACATCGAGCACCGGATCTGTCTTGCCCAATTCCTTGAGCACCGCGTCGGCAGTCGCCTTCATCACCTTCGCGCGTGGGTCGAAATTCTTGTAGACGCGATGACCGAAGCCCATCAGGCGGAAGGGGTCATCCTTGTCTTTGGCGCGGGCGATATATTCGGGGATGTTTTTCACGTCGCCGATTTCGCGCAGCATGTTGAGCGCGGCTTCGTTGGCGCCGCCATGGGCCGGTCCCCACAGGCAAGCAATCCCCGCCGCGATGCAGGCGAACGGATTGGCGCCCGACGATCCGGCGAGGCGCACGGTGGAGGTCGAGGCATTCTGCTCATGATCGGCGTGGAGGATGAAGATCTTGTCGAGCGCATTTTCGACCACCGGATTGACCTCGTAGGGCTCGGCCGGGACGCCGAAGGTCATGCGCAGGAAATTGCCGGTGTAGGACAGGCTGTTGTCGGGATAGAGAAACGGCTGCCCGATCGAATATTTGTAGGCCATCGCCGCCAACGTCGGCATCTTGGCAATCAGCCGGTGCGAGGCAATCAGGCGCTGGGTGGGATCCGTGATATCTGTCGAGTCATGATAGAAGGAGCTTAGCGCTCCGACCACGCCGCACATGATCGCCATCGGGTGGGCATCGCGGCGGAACCCGCGATAGAACATCGCAAGTTGCTCATGCACCATCGTGTGTCGACTAATTGTGTAGGTGAATTCGTCCAGCTCCTCCGCCTTCGGCAGGTCGCCGTGAAGCAGGAGAAAGGCGACCTCCATGAAATTGGACTTCTCGGCCAATTGATCGATCGGGTAGCCCCTGTGGAGCAGAACGCCGGCGTCGCCGTCGATATAGGTGATCGCGCTCTGGCAAGCGGCGGTCGAGGTGAAACCGGGATCGTAAGTGAAGTCGCCGGTCTGGGCGTAAAGCTTGCGGATATCGATCACATCAGGACCGACCGATCCGGGCAACAGCGGAAACGCATGTTCCCCGCCGGACGTGGCGAGCTTGACGGTCTGTTCGGTCATTCATTCGGCTCCAGCATCTGATCGGCGATCCGGGCAAGGCTTTCGTCTTTTCCCAAGAGGACGAAAACGTCGAAAATGCCCGGCGAGGTCGTTTTGCCCGTGAGCGCCGCGCGGAGCGGCTGGGCAAGTTTTCCTAGCTTAAGTCCGCTTGTCTCCGCAACCTCCCGCACTGCAGCATCGATCTGGTCGTGGTCCCACTGCGACAGCGCGCCCAGCGCCTTATGTGCAAGTGCGAGATGATCGCGCGATTCGTCGGTCAGCAGCGCCGCAGCCTTTTCGTCGATCGCAAGCGGGCGCGTGTCGAACAGGAAGCTTGCCCCGTCGGCCAGTTGGTTGAGGTCATGTGCGCGCGGTTTCAGCTCGGGCATCGCGCGGACCAGCAGGCCGCGGTCGGCATTGACGATCTTGGGCAGGACCAGGTCGGCGAGGCGGGCATCGTCGGCTTCGCGGATGTAATGACCGTTGAGATTCTCGAGCTTCTTGAGATCGAACCGCGACGGCGATTTGCCGACATGGTCGAGATCGAACCATTCGACCGCTTGGTCGAGACTGATGATCTCGTCGTCGCCGTGGCCCCAGCCAAGGCGAAGGAGATAATTGGCCAGGGCTTCGGGCAAAATCCCCATCTCGTCGCGATAGGCGTCGACCCCGAGTGCGCCATGGCGTTTCGAGAGCTTGGCGCCGTCCGAACCGTGGATCAGTGGGATGTGGGCGTAGGTTGGTTCATCCCAGCCCATGCTGCGGATTATCACCAATTGGCGGAAAGCGTTGTTCAGGTGGTCGTCGCCGCGGATGATGTGGGTCACGCCCATGTCATGGTCATCGACGACAACGGCCAGCATGTAGGTCGGGCTTCCGTCGGAGCGGAGCAGTACGAAATCGTCGAGTTCGGCATTGGCGACCGCGACTCGCCCCTGGACGAGATCCTCGATTACCGTCTCGCCATCGCGCGGGGATTTGATGCGGACCACAGACGGCGTGCCCTCAGGCGCATCGGTCCGGTCGCGCCATTCGCTGTCGAGGCGGAACGGCTTTCGTGCCGCCTGCGCGGCCTCGCGGCGGGCGGTGAGTTCCTCGGTCGTAAGATAGCAGCGGTAGGCGTGGCCAGCTTCAATCAACTGGTGCGCGACCTCGGCATGGCGGGCCTCGAACGCCGACTGAAAATGGGGCTCGCCGTCGCCCTCAATCCCGAGCCACGACAAGCCGTCGAGGATCGCGTCGATCGCTTCTCGGGTCGAGCGCGCCTTGTCGGTGTCCTCGATGCGCAGAAGATACTTGCCCCCATGGTGCCGGGCGAACAGCCAGTTGAACAAGGCGGTGCGCGCACCGCCGATGTGGAGGTAGCCGGTCGGCGAGGGGGCGAAGCGGGTGACCACGCCCGTCAATTTGCTGCTTGCGCTCACGTGCGCTTTCCTCTTGTCTGACGGGGCCGATGGACTGGACGAGCGCCCCTAGCATGGAGGACGCGTCGCTGGAACCGGCGCATCGGCTGTTTTCGCCTGCCATTTTCGCATCGATCGAAGCTTTTCTGGAACGCGAACGAGCGCAGCTGCCATTGTGGTTCGTCGCGGCGTTCGGGATGGGGATCGCGGCGTGGTTCACACTGCGAGCATCATATGGCTGGGCCGGGGTGATCGCGGTCGGCCTGGGTTTGGCGGTGCTTGGGTTGGGGTGGCGGGGGAGTCGGACCGGGAGGGCGTTGGCCGGTTTTGGAATCGCCCTGGCGCTGGGCTGCGGGATCATCTGGCTGCGCGCGGAGATGGTCGCATCACCTGTCCTGAATCGCCCGCAAATGGCTGATATTACTGGCAAGATCGAACGCTTCGAGACGATGGTGGCGAAGGGCGACCTGCGGCTGACGATCGCTACCTCGACCGTGGGCTTGCCGCCGAGGGTGCGCGTTTCGACCCCGCACGAGGATGCGCCGTCGGGCCTCGCCGCGGGCTCCACGATCAGATTGAAGGCCCGGCTCGCCCCGCCGCCGCCGATGGCGCTGCCAGGCACCCACGATTTCGCGCGCGACGCCTGGTTTCGCGGAATCGGCGGGGTCGGTCGGACGATCGGGCCGGTCACGGTGATCGAGGCAAAGGCGCCGACCGGGCTCGATGCGATGCGCAAAGGGCTCGATCAGCATATCCGCACCCAATTGCCCGGCAGCAGCGGGTCGATCGCCACCGCGCTCGTGACCGGCGACCAGAATGCAGTGTCGAAAGAAGATGCCGAGGCGATGCGGCGATCGGGGCTGACCCATTTGCTGTCGGTTAGCGGTCTGCATATCGCGGCGGCGGTCGGTGCGGCGATGCTGCTCACGCTGCGGCTGCTCGCGCTGAGCCCGACGCTCGCCACGCGGTTCAACCTCGTGCTGGTCGCGGCCATGGTCGGGGCGCTGGCGGGGGTTGGCTACACGCTGCTGACCGGGATGCAGGTGCCCACGGTGCGAAGCTGCATCGCCGCGTTGCTGGTGCTTGCGGGGATCGCGCTTGGCCGCGACGCGCTCAGCCTCAGGCTGGTGGCAGCAGGGGCGTTGCTGGTGCTGCTGGTCAAACCCGAATCGCTTGCCGGGGCGAGCTTCCAACTGAGCTTCGCCGCGGTGACCGCGATCATCACCCTGCACAGCATGCCCGTGATCAAGAAGTGGCTCGGCCCGCGCGATGACGGCATCGGCGGGCGGCTGCTGCGCGGGATCGCCTCTTTGATCGCCACCGGGCTGGCGGTCGAGATCGCTTTGATCCCGCTCGCGCTCTACCATTTCCACAAGGCCGGTCTGTACGGGGTGGGGGCCAATCTGGTCGCGATCCCGTGGACGACATTTGTGATCATGCCACTGGAGGCGGCGGCGCTCGCGCTCGATGCGGTCGGGCTGGGCGCGCCGCTATGGGCGGCGTCGGGCTGGGCAATCGACCGCTTGCTCGGCCTCGCCCACTGGGTCAGCGGGCTCGAGGGGGCGGTCGCCAGCCTGCCGACGATGTCGCGCTGGAGCTTTGCCATTATGATCCTGGGCGGGCTGTGGTTCTGCCTGTGGTCGACGCGCCCGCGCTGGCTGGGTGTGATCCCACTGGTGGTGGGCGCGATCGGCGCGGCGCTGACCCCGACCCCCGACCTGCTCGTGACCGGCGACGGTCGGCACCTCGCGATCACGGTCCCCGGCGGCGCCCCGCTCATCCTGCGCGACAAGAGCGGCGATTTCATGCGCAGCCTGATGAGCGAGGCGGCGGGGCATGACGGCGAGCCCGGGCTCCTGGCCGAGCAGCGCATCGCCAATTGCCGCCGCGACAGCTGCTTCGCCGAGATCGACCGCGGCGGGAAACGCTGGGTCCTGCTCGCCACGCGGTCGCGCGACCGGATCGCCTGGCGCGAATTGGTCGCGGCCTGCGCGGCGGCGGATATCGTGGTTTCGGAACGGTGGCTGCCCGATGGGTGCACGCCGCGCTGGCTCAAGCTCGACCGACGCTCATTGGGAGAGAGCGGCGGGGTTGCGATCTTTCTCGGGCAGGCGCCGCGCGTAACGAGCGTGTCCGAGCGGATCGGCAATCACCCGTGGCGCGCGGTGCCGGCGGTTTACCAGCCGCGCGCGCCCAAACCGGGGTTCACTCGTGATCCGCGCTATCGACCGTCTGCCACACCCCAAGCTCGCTCCCCGACGGATCGATGAAGTGGAAGCGCTTGCCGCCGGGAAAGGCAAAGATGGGCTTGGCGATGAGGCCGCCGGCGGCGACCACCGCCTCGAACGCGGCGCTGAGGTCATCGACGCGGACCACGGGAAGCGGCGCGGACAGCGCTTCGTCGGGCTGGCCGTTAAGGCCGACATCGACCGTCCCGCCCTCGGTGGCGGCATAATCGGGCCCGTAATCGGTGAAGGTCCAGCCGAATGCCTTGGCGTAGAAAGCGCGGGTGAGTTCGTGCGCGGTGACGCTGGGGAGTTCGATGTAGTCGATGCGGGGTGGGTTGGTCATTGGGGTGAATACTCGTTTGGGGTCAGTGTGGCGTGTCGGGTCTCTCGACGAAGGCTCGAGACGAGCGGTTTGGGTTCCTGCCGGGTCCCTCGACTTCGCTCGGGACGAACGGGTTGGGGTTGGGGTTCGTGTCGGGTCTCTCGACGAAGGCTCGAGACGAGCGGTTTGTGGGTGGGATCAGCTTCCCACTTTCCGTTTGTGTCGAGCTCTTGTCGAGACATCTTTCAAGCTGGGGTCCCTCGACGAAGGCTCGGGACAAGCGGTATCTGGAGTCCGCTCCTCGTTCCGTTGGTCCCGAACGTAGTCGAGGGACGTTCTTTTGGGGGGCGGGCGAAGTAGGATAAAGCGACCCAATCACCGCGCGCGAGCGCTTCCTTTTTGGCTCGCGACCAAGGCTTGATCTGTCGTTCAGCGTCGAGCGCTTCGAACCGTGTCGAGAATTCCTGAGACCAGAACAATGCCACCGGCCTTCGCCGACTGGTAAAATCGCAACAGCCACCCGTTTGATGCTGGGCGAACCGGAACTCCAGATTATCTGTGTGACCGGTGCAATAATGGCCGTCGGCGCAGCGGAGGATGTAGGCCCAGAAACTCATTTTCGCCCCTCCTTGTTAATGTCCCTCGACTACGCTCGGGACAAGCGGTCTTGTGTGGGCTGCTCTCTCAACCGCTCGTGTCGAGCCTTCGTCGAGACACCTCCCGCGGAAAGAAGGTCCCTCGACTACGCTCGGGACAAGCGGTCTTGTGTGGCTTGCTTTCTCAACCGCTCGTGTCGAGCCTTCGTCGAGACGGCTCCCGCGGGAAGAACGTCCCTCGACTACGCTCGGGACAAGCGGTCTCCTCGCGAAAGGCTCAGGACAAGCGGTTCCTTTCTCTATCATCGCCCTCAATAGCGCCGGATCAGCCCCGCCAACCGGCCCTGGATGGTAATCTGGTCGGGGTGGTAGCGTTGGGCTTCGTAGTGGCGGTTGGCGGGGTCGAGGCGGATCATCTGGCCTTCGCGGCGGAAGGTCTTGAGGGTCGCTTCGGCCTCGTCGATGAGGGCGACCACGATCTCGCCCTCGCGTGCGGTGTCGACGCGGCGGATGAGCGCGAAATCGCCGTCGAGAATGCCTTCCTCGACCATCGAATCGCCCGACACTTCGAGCGCATAATGTTCGCCCGGGCCGAGCAAGGCGGCGGGGACGGCAAAGCCCTCGGTGCCCTGCAGCGCCTCGATCGGGGTGCCGGCGGCGATCCGGCCGTGGAGCGGGATTTCGATCGTGTCGTTGGCGGCGTGGAGGATTGGGCGAGAGGCGGGCGAAATGCTCCCGATCATGCTGGCGGAGGCGGCGGGCGCCATTTCGGGCATGCGCAGCACTTCGAGCGCACGGGCGCGGTTGGGCAGGCGGCGGATGAAGGATCGTTCCTCCAATGCCGAGATCAGCCGGTGAACACCCGACTTGGATTTCAGCTCAAGCGCCTCGCGCATCTCGTCGAAGCTGGGCGACACGCCCGATTGCTTCAATCGTTCGTCGATGAACAACAACAATTCGCGCTGCTTGACGGTGAGCATCGGCTTAGCCCCAAATCAGGTTCCACAAAGGAACGAACGGGGAACTTGTATGGAACGCCGCGGATGCCGTCAACCCTTCGACAAGCTCAGGATGAGCGGCAGGTCGAAAGGAAGGCCCCAAGCAACGCATGCCCATGCTCGGACGCGATGCTCTCCGGATGAAACTGAACCCCGTGCACCGGCGCCCGTTCGTGGCGCATTGCCATGACTACCCCGTCCTCGCTCCATGCATTGGCGATCAGCGGGGGGACGGGCTCGCCGACGCCGAGCGAGTGGTAGCGGGTCGCGGAGAAAGGGGTGGGGAGGCGTTCGAACAGGCCGGTGCGGTCGTGGCATATGCTGGCGATCTTGCCGTGCATGGGCGGCACGCGGCCGACTTTCTGGCCGCAGGCCAATGCGATTGCCTGGTGGCCGAGGCACACACCGAGCAGCGGGCGGACGGTGTCGATGCAAGCACTCGCCAACTCCACCGAGATGCCGGCATCCTCGGGGCGGCCGGGGCCGGGCGAGATGAGGAATCCGTCGAACGGGCCTGCCAGCGCCTCGTGCGCGGTAATCGCGTCGTTGCGGCGGACGGTGACATCGGCGCCGGCAACGCGGAGATAATCGACCAGGGTGAAGGTGAAGCTGTCGTAATTGTCGATCGCGAGAATGCGGGGTGCGGCCACTAGCTCCCCAGGATCCGCTTGCGCGCCGCAGCAATCGCTTCATCGTTGCGCTTGACGCCGAGGTCGACCTGGATCGCGCGGGCCATCTGCTCGGCATATTCGCCCGATACCGCCTGTTGGAATTCGGCTTGCGTGCGGGCCACCAATGCCGGCTGCAGCAGGGCATTGCCCGGAATGATGCGGTTGAGCTTGATGATGATGAAGCCGCGGCCCTGGGGGTCGGCGATCATTCGGCTGCCGCCTTGCGACAGCGCGAACATCAGGTTGAGCGCGGGGGGGACGTTGCCGCCCATCTGGGCCAGTTGCATGCGGCGGATGGCCGCCTTGTTGGGGGCGGGCAGGGTAACTCCCGAAGACGCGCTGGCGGCCTGGACGGTGGCGCCCTTGGCGACCTTCGCAGCGAGCACCGACGCGACCGCGCGGGCCTTGGCGCGGGCCTGGGCAGTCTTCCAGTCGGCAATGACGCGTTCGCGGATGGCGGCGAGCGGCGCGGGCGCGGCGGAATTGACCTGGTCGACCGAGATAAGGGCGTAACCCGCCTCGCCCTCGAGCGTTTCGACCTGCGGATCGTCGCCTTGTGCCATCTCGAACCCGGCGCGCAGCACGGGGGCGAGATCGGCGGGGAATTTGAAGGCGGGATTGGCGCGCGAAGTGCCGTTGGACAGGATCGGCGGCGATTTGACCGCAGTCAGTCCGCTCGCCTTGACCGCATCGGTGAAGCTGCTCCCGTCGGCGATCGAATCCTCGACCTTGGTGAGGAGGTCGGCGAGGGCATTCTTGCGCTTGTCGGTGGACAGTTTCTCGACGATTTCGGCGCGTGCGGCGGCAAGCGTCTTGCCCGCCTCGGTCTGGATCGCATCGACCTTGATGACGTGCCAGCCGAGATCCGACTGGATCGGGCCGACCACGGCGCCCGAGGCGGCGGAGAAGGTCGCGGCGGCGACGCTGTCACTGGACAATTTGGTGAATTGATTGCGGGTCTGGGGACCGACCGAAATATCGGCGGCGGAGAAGCCGGCGGGCTTGGCGGCATCGACGAAGCTGCCGCTGCGGGCGCGGGCGGCGACGCCGTCGGCGACTTGTTTCGACGGGGCCACCACCTGGCTGATCACGCGGCGGGTGGTGCCGCCATAGGTCGCCTGGTTGGCATTGTAATAGTCGGCGATTTCCTTGTCGGTGGGGACGACATTGGCGACCTGCGCCGGGCCGATCCGCGCGACGTTGAGCACGCGCTGCTCGGGGACAGTGTAGGCGCGGGCGTTGGTCCGGTAATAGGTCGCGATGTCGGAGTCGGTCGGGGCGGGAATACCGGCGAGGAAGCCCTGCGTCGGGACCAGTTGGATATCGGCCTCGCGCGCTTCCAGCAGCATCGAGGCATAAGGCGTCGCAAGCCCGACCGGAACGCGACCATTGGCCGAGCCCGAGCCGAGCACGAGCCGCTGGAGCAGGCCGCTCGACAGCAATTTGCGAAGATCGGCGTCGGTCAGCTTCTGCTGGGCGAGGAAATTCTGGTAGGCGGACTGACTGAACTTGCCGTCGAGACCCTTGGTGGCGGGGATTCGGGCGATCTCGGCGTCGATCAGCCGCTTCGACAGGGTCATGTCCTGATCGGCGGCGAAGGCGCGGATCGCCGCGTCCTGGATCAAGAGGTCCATCAGCGGGTCGAAATCCTTGGCCAATGTCGCATAATCGGCGGCGGGGTCGGACTGGCGCACTTCGGTCAGCCGGCGTTGCATCGCGCCGCTGACGTCGCGATCGCTGACTTCCTCGCCGCCGACCTTGGCCAAGGTGCCGCCGTTCAGCCCCCCGGCCCCGAAGCTCTGAAGATCGGCCAAGGCGAAGCTGGCGAAGATGGTGACGACGAACAGGGCCATGATGATCTTGCCGACCCAGGATTTCGACAATTTGCGAACGAAGTTGGACATGAATGCTCTTGGCTTTGCTTATGGTTGGCGCCGCTTTAGGGGCGGTGCCGGACGACGGCAAGCGAACGAAAGGGCCGAGTATGGCGAACAATAAGCTGGTGGCGGGTAACTGGAAGATGAACGGTGTCGCCGTCGACCTGGCCGAAGCGCGGGCGATTGCCGATTCTGCGGGTGAAGGTGTCGATGTCGCCTTGTGTCTGCCGGCCACCTTGATCGAGCGCGCCGCGCGGGCACTGCCGGGGTTCGCCATTGGCGGGCAGGATGTTCATCGGGCGGAGAGCGGGGCGCATACCGGGGATGTCAGCGCCGCGATGCTGGTCGACGCCGGGGCGAAGCTGACAATCGTCGGCCATAGCGAGCGCCGCGCGGATCATGGCGAAAGCAATGCCGACGTGCGCGCCAAGGCCGAAGCGGCGGTGGCGGCCGGGCTGGATGCGATCCTGTGCGTCGGCGAGAGTTTGGACGTGCGCGAGGCGGGGGGCGCGATTGCAACGGTGACGGCGCAACTGGCCGAATCGCTTCCTGCCAGCGCCGCGCGGCTGACCGTGGCGTACGAGCCGATCTGGGCGATCGGAACGGGCAAGGTGCCATCGGTGGACGACATTGCAGCGATGCATGCGGCGCTGCGTGCGCGGCTGGAGACAAGCTTCGGGGCGGACGGGGCATCGGTGCGCATCCTCTATGGTGGGTCGGTCAAGGCGTCCAACGCGGCTGAGATTTTTGGCATTGCCGATGTTGACGGGGCGCTGGTCGGCGGGGCGAGCCTGACGGCGGCGGACTTCCTGCCGATCATCGAAGCGGCCCGATCCAGCTGACACGGCGACTCATTGAAACTTCGCGTCGTCACCGCTAGATCGCGGCCAATCCATTCATTGAAAGCTCGCCATGTTCACCTTCCTGCTGATCGTCCAGACCGTCATCGCCGCCACCCTGGTCGGCGTGATCCTCGTGCAGCGCAGCGAGGGCGGCGGGCTTGGCGTCGGCGGAAGCTCGTCGGGCTTCATGACCGCGCGCGGGGCGGCCGACTTCCTGACCCGCAGCACCTCGGTGCTCGGCGCCTTGTTCATCATCCTGTCGATCGCGCTCGCCGGCTATGCCGGGATCAACCGCAAGCCGGTCACGATCGACACGTCGCTGGTCAACCAGTCGGCCCCGGCCGCGGTGACTCCGGCAGCGCCGGTCGCCAACCAGGCCGCGCCCGCCGCGAACGAGACGGCTCTGGCCGTGCCGCTCGCCCAGTAGCAGGTTTTTTTCGCCCCTTCTGATTCCCGCGCTTGCCAGTAGTGGCGATGCGTCGCTAAGGCCCAACTCCCATGGCGCGGTTTATTTTCGTTACCGGCGGCGTGGTCTCCTCGCTCGGCAAAGGTTTGCTCGCGGCGTCCCTCGGGGCGCTGCTCCAGGCGCGGGGCTACAAGGTCCGGATTCGCAAGTTCGATCCCTATCTCAACGTCGATCCCGGCACGATGTCGCCTTACCAGCATGGCGAGGTGTACGTTACTGACGACGGGGCGGAGACCGATCTCGATCTGGGCCATTACGAGCGCTACACCGGCGTGTCGGCGAAACAGTCGGACAACATTACCTCGGGCCGCATCTATCAGGGCATCATCGCGCGCGAACGGCGCGGCGATTATCTTGGCGCGACCGTCCAGGTCATCCCCCATGTCACCAACGCGATCAAGGAATTCGCGCTCAACGATATCGAGGGTCTCGACTTCGTGATCTGCGAGATTGGCGGGACGGTCGGCGATATCGAGAGCCTGCCGTTCGTCGAGGCGATCCGGCAGCTCAAGAACGACCTGGGCCGCGGCCAGTCGTGCATCGTCCACACCACATTGGTTCCGTATCTGGCGGCGGCGGGCGAGCTCAAGACCAAGCCAACCCAGCATAGCGTCCGCGAAATGACCGGCTACGGCCTGCAGCCCGACGTCCTGCTGTGCCGCGCCGAACGTCCTATCCCCGAAGCCGAGCGCGCCAAGATCGCCTTGTTCTGCAACGTGCCCGCAAGCGCGGTGATCCAGGCGCTCGACGCGCGCTCGATCTACGACGTGCCGCTGCAATATCATGGCGAAGGGCTGGACGACGAAGTGCTTCGCGTGTTTGACATCACCGACGCGCCGCGCCCTGAACTGGCCCAGTGGCATGACATCATGGACC
The DNA here is from genome assembly GCA_038234545.1 of Sphingomonadales bacterium. Lineage (GTDB taxonomy): Bacteria > Pseudomonadota > Alphaproteobacteria > Sphingomonadales > Sphingomonadaceae > Sphingomicrobium. The sequence goes on along the minus strand of JBBQTM010000016.1, from coordinate 7,903 downwards.
GGGTCGATCATCCCGAGGGCGAAGTGACGATCGGCGTGGTCGGCAAATATGTCGGGCTGCAGGACGCCTATAAAAGCTTGCGCGAGGCGCTGGTCCACGGCGGCATCGCCAACAAGGTCAAGGTCAACATCCGTTGGCTCGATGCGGAAATGTTCGAGGATGACGGCGCCGACCTGGCTGCCGAGCTCGAGCCGCTCCACGCGATCCTGGTCCCCGGCGGGTTTGGCGAGCGCGGCAGCGAAGGCAAGATTGCCGCAGTGCGCTTTGCCCGCGAGCGCGATGTGCCGTTCTTCGGCATTTGCCTGGGGATGCAGATGGCGTGCATCGAGGGCGCCCGCAACACCGCCGGGATCGAAGGCGCATCGACCACCGAATTCGGCGATTGCGCGGAGCCGGTGGTCGGCCTGATCACCGAGTGGATGAGCCCGGAAGGGCAGCAGAAGCGCACCGCGACGACCGACCTTGGCGGCACCATGCGGCTTGGCGCCTATGAGGCGTCGCTGTCGCACAATAGCGTGGTCGCGGCGCAATATGGCACCACCATCATCAGCGAGCGCCACCGTCATCGCTATGAGGTCAACGTCCATTACCGCGACGCGCTGGAGCAGGGCGGACTGGTGTTCTCCGGCATGTCGCCCGACGGCGAATTGCCCGAAATCGTCGAGCGGCCTGACCATCCGTGGTTCATCGGCGTCCAGTTCCACCCCGAGCTGAAAAGCCGCCCGTTCGACCCACATCCCCTGTTCAAGGGATTTATCGAGGCGGCGGTGAGGCAGAGCAGGCTGGTCTGATCTGTCCGGGGTCAATGATCCCTACAGGCGCACCTGCCTTAAGCGCAGCGAGTTGCCAATCACTGCGACCGAACTGAACGCCATGGCGGCACCGGCGATGATCGGGCTCAACAGCAATCCGAAGGTCGGATAGAGTACCCCCGCAGCGATCGGCACGCCGGCGGCGTTGAAGACGAACGAGAAGAACAGATTCTGCCGGATGTTGCGCATCACCTCGCGGCTCAACTTGCGCGCGCGAACGATGCCGCCGAGGTCGCCCTTGACCAGCGTGACCGCCGCGCTTTCCATCGCCACGTCGGTTCCGGTGCCCATGGCAATGCCGACATCGGCGGCGGCGAGCGCCGGTGCATCATTGATGCCATCGCCGGCCATAGCGACGCGGAGGCCTTCGCTTCGCAGGCGCTCGACGATCGCCTGCTTTTGCTGCGGAAGCACATCGGCCATGACCTCGTCGATGCCGCCGATCTGGCGAGCGACTGCTTCGGCCGTGCGCAGGTTGTCGCCGGTCATCATGACGATGCGCAGTCCAGCGCGGCGCAGCGCCGCGACCGCCTCGACCGCGCTGTCCTTGATCGGGTCGGCCACGACGACCAGCCCCGCAAGCTTGCCGTCGATCGCGACGAACATCACGCCTTGGCCTTCGGCGCGATAATTATCGGCATCGCTATCAAGCGCCTTAGAATCGATTGCCATGTCAGTCAGCAAGGCCTGGTTGCCCAGCGCGACCGAGCGGCCCTGTGCCGTGCCGGACACGCCTTTTCCGGTATGCGAGGAAAAGTCGCTGGAGTCGGGAATATCGAGGCCGCGATCGGCCGCGCCTGCAACGATCGCGGCGGCAAGCGGATGCTCGCTGCCTTTTTCAAGCGCCGCCGCGAGCCGCAGAACGTCCGCTTCGTCGAAGCCTGGCGCGGGCCGGACCTCGATCAGCGTGGGTTTGCCCAGCGTCAGCGTCCCGGTCTTGTCGACCACCAACGTGTCGACCTTCTCCATCAGTTCAAGCGCTTCGGCATTCTTGATCAGCACGCCCGCGCTGGCGCCGCGACCGGTGCCGACCATGATCGACATTGGCGTAGCGAGACCGAGCGCGCAGGGGCAAGCGATGATGAGGACCGCAATGGCGTTGACCAGCGCATGGCTAAAGCGCGGTTCCGGCCCAATCAACGACCAGGTGACGAAGGTCGCGACCGCGATCAGTACGACCGCCGGCACGAACCATCCTGAAACCTGGTCGGCAAGTTTCTGGATTGGCGCGCGCGAGCGCTGCGCCTCGGCCACCATCCGCACAATCTGCGATAGCATCGTATCCTTGCCGACCCGCTCGGCGCGCATGACGAAGGACCCGGTTCCGTTAACGGTTGCGCCGATGACCTTGTCGCCAGAGATTTTCTCGACCGGTACCGGCTCGCCGGAGATCATCGATTCGTCGATCGAACTATGGCCGTCGACCAGCACGCCATCGACCGGCACTTTCTCGCCCGGGCGCACGCGGAGCAGGGCGCCGACCTGGACATGATCCAGCGGCACGTCCTCCTCGGATTGATCAGCGCCGATGATCCGCGCCGTCTTGGGCGCCAGGCCGAGCAGTGCTCGGATCGCCTTTCCTGTTGCGTAGCGGGCGCGAAGTTCGAGCACTTGCCCAAGCAGCACCAAGGTGGTGATCGCTGCGGCAGCTTCAAAATAGACCGGGACCAAGCCGTCCATGGTTCGCAAGGCTTGCGGAAACAGGGCCGGGGCAATGGTGGCGACGGTGCTGTAGCCATAAGCAACACCGACCCCGAGACCGATCAGCGTGAACATGTTGAGGTTGCGGGTTTTCAGCGACGCCCAGAATCGCTCGAAGAACGGCCAGCCACCCCACAGGACGACCGGAGTAGCGAGCGCGAGCCCGATCCAGGTCGACTGACTGACGTGGACGAAAAACACCTCCATCGCCACCGCCAGAACGATTAGTGGCAGGGTGAATGCGGCACTAACCCAGAAGCGCCGAGTCATGTCGATCAGTTCGGGACTGGACGTATCGTCGAGGCTCGGTTCGAGCGGCTCGAGCGCCATGCCGCAGATCGGGCAATTGCCTGGATGATCCTGACGGATCTGGGGATGCATCGGGCAGGTCCAGATCGATCCTTCAGCGATGGATCCGCGGTCGATCGGCGCAGCCGCATGAGACGGATGATCGTGTGTGCATGGGTGATTGGTTTCCATGGTTCTCGCCCGACAAAATGCCCCCCGGCGCGTGATCATCTATACCCCTATAAGGTATCTTGCAAGATACCCCCTTACGGTATATAGAATGACGCACATGACACCGCATGATCCCAAACTCATCGCCCGCCTCAACCGAATCGAGGGGCAGGTGCGTGGCATCTCGAAAATGATCGCCGACGGTCGTTACTGCATCGACGTGCTGACCCAATTGCGTGCGGCGCGCGCCGCCTTGGCCAAGGTCGAGACGACCATGCTCAAGGACCACCTCGGCCATTGCATCGAGGGCGCGATCACCAGCGGTGATGTCGCCGACCAGCGCGCGAAAGCGGCCGAATTGATCGAGTTGCTGGAGCATTCGCGATGAGCGCCGGGTTGCCGACCATCATGGTGAGGCCTATTTAGGTGACCATGCGCCGTTTCTTCACTCTGTTGGCCCTTGTCGCCATGATGTTTGCGCCCCTCGCCGCGCCCGCGGCGGCGTTTGCGTCAACGCCGATCGCGGCCGAATGCGCCGATATGGCGATGGACATGGCGGGGCACGACTTGCCCGCCAGTCACCATGGTGCAGGGGAAGCGTGCTGCATTGCCGTGCCGCCGGCCATCGATCCGCCGACGATTGCGCTCCATTCCTCGATCATGGTCGAGCATCTGCCATTTGTTGCCTCGATCGAACCGTTTCGCCTTGGCGCCGGTCCCGAGGCCGAGGATCCGCCCCCGCGAGCTGCCTGAGAACGACGCCACGAGTCCGTTTTCAGGAGATTCACGATGAACAAATACTTCCTCGTCGGCGCGCTTGGCGCACTGGCCATTCCGTCAGTTGCCTTCGCCGCCCCGGAGGCAAAGCCTGCCCCCGATGTGCATCATGAAGGCATGAAGCATGACGGCTGCTGTCCCGAGAAGAAGGACGGCGAAAAGCAGGACGATTGCTGCAAGGGCATGAAGTGCTGCGACAAGATGAAGCCGGCCGACAAGGCTGCGGCCAAGCCCGACGCACACGCCGGACACACGACGACCCACTAAGCCGGCACGGCGCGGCGGTGACGCCGCGCCGTTGCCTTTCGAAAATTTGCACGCCCCGCCTGTAGCTGGGTGTGATGGAGACTGACGTGATCAAGATGCTCCTCGGCGCGACCAGCGGCCTCGCTTTGCTGTCCGCCACCGCTCCCGCCATTGCCCAGCATTCGGGTCATGGTGAAATGACCATGCCGATGCCGGCCAAGAAGCCGGCTGCCAAGAAATCAGCACCCAAGAAAAAAGTCGTCGCCAAGAAGCCGGTGGCGCAAAAGACACCGGTCCGCACGGTGCGCAAGGCTCCGGCGATGCCTGCGGCGGCCGCGACACCGCCAGCCGCGGTCGATCATTCGACCATGGACCATAGTCAGATGAACCATGCGGCACCGGCGCCGGCACCGGCTGCGCCGACGCCAGTCGCTCCAGTCCCGGTCGATCACAGCCAGATGAACCATGGACCCGTTCCTGCCGCCGAGGCGCCCACTGTCGATCATGCCGCCATGGGCCATGGCGCCGCGGGCGGCCACGCCGGCATGCGCAGTGCGCTGGGCAATTATCCGGCGACCCGCATTGCCTCGGGTACCGCATGGCAACCCGATTCGTCCGAACATAAAGGTTGGATGATGAACTCGGGCGACTGGGATTTCATGGTCCATGGCAATCTCGACCTGATCGCCGACACCCAGAGCGGCCGGCGCGGCGACGACAAGGTCTTTGCCGCCGGCATGCTGATGGGCATGGCGACGCGGCAGTTTTCCAACGGCAATGCGCTGCAGTTTCGCGGCATGATCAGCCCCGATCCGTTGATGGGCAAATCGGGTTATCCATTGCTGCTCGCGTCGGGCGAGACCGCCAACGGCACCGACCGGCTGATCGACCGCCAGCACCCGCATGATTTCTTCATGGAATTGTCGGGCAGCTACTCGGTCAAACTGGCCGACAAGGTTAGCGCCTATGTCTACGCCGGCCTGCCTGGCGAACCCGCGTTCGGCCCGCCCGCCTTCATGCATCGCCAGTCGATCAGCGCCTCGCCCGAAGCGCCGATCACCCATCATTGGCTTGATTCGACCCACATCACCTTTGGCGTCGTGACCGGCGGACTGGTGCTCGACCGGGTCAAGATCGAGGCGTCGCGCTTCAACGGCCGCGAGCCGGACCAGCACCGCTACAATATCGAAACCGGGCCGCTCGATTCGACCTCGGTGCGGCTGTCGTGGAACCCGACCAATGAGCTGTCGCTCCAGGGCAGCTGGGCGCATCTCGAGGAGCCCGAGCAGCTCGAGCCGGGGATCAACCAGCGCCGCTGGTCGGCATCGGCGCATTACACACGGCCGATGGCCAATGGTTGGTGGGCGTCCTCCGTGGCGTGGGGCCGCAAGTCCCTGCTTGGCGAGGATTATGATGCCGTCGCGGCGGAAAGCTCGATCAAATATCGCGACTGGACATTGTTCGCCCGAGGCGAAATCACCGAGAATAACGAACTGGTCGAGCTCGAGCATGAAGAGGAAGAGGGCGAGGGCGATCACCATGGCGAGGCCTTCACCGCCGGCAAGGTGTCGCTCGGGCTGGTGCGCGATTTCAAGGTCGCCGAGCATCTCGCACTGGGTGTCGGCGGGCTTTATTCGCTCAACTTCGTGCCCAAGGGGCTGCGCGACGAATATGGCGGCCGCAATCCGCATGGCGCGATGGGCTTCGTGCGGCTCAAGATCCAGTAACGCCACCTTATCGCGGCTCGGGCGTTCGTCGGCATGAAGGAGAAAATCATGCCGACGACGGTCATCGCCATCAACGCCACGCTGAAGAAGAGCGGCAATGAGACAAGCTCGACCGATGCGATGATCGAGCTGGTAGCGTCCTATCTGAAGGATCATGATGCCCGCCTGGTCGAAATCATCCGCCTCGCCGACCACGACATCTTTCCCGGGGTGACCAGCGACGAGGGCGAGGGCGACGCCTGGCCCGCGATCCGCACCAAGATCCTCGCCGCCGACGTGCTGATCTTCGGCACGCCGGTCTGGATGGGCCAGCCGTCGAGCATCGCGAAGCGGGCGATGGAGCGGATGGACGCCTTTCTGAGCGAAACCGACGATGCCGGGCGCACCCCGGCCTATGGCAAGGTCGCGGTGTTCGCGATCGTCGGCAATGAGGATGGCGCGCATTTCTGCACCGCGGCAATGGCGCAGAGCCTCAACGATGTTGGCTGGACGATCCCCGCAGCAAGCGCCTGCTATTGGGTCGGAGAGGCGATGAACAAGAAGGATTTCAAGGATTTGAAGGCGGTTCCCGAGGTTACGCGCGATACCGCCCGAATGGTCGCCTCAAATGCGGTGCATCTCGCGACCCTGCTCAAGGCCAAACCCTATCCGGCGCTTGGCGGCTGAAGCATTGCGGGCGAGCAGGCGGGCTCTTAAGTGGCGGGGATGAGCAACATCATCTCCACTCGCCTTCTGATTCTCGGCTCCGGTCCGGCCGGCCTCACCGCCGCCATTTATGCCGCCCGAGCCGGACTTTCGCCGGTCGTCGTCCAGGGCATCCAGCCCGGTGGCCAGCTGACCACCACCACCGATGTCGAAAATTACCCTGGCTTCCGCGATGTCATCCAGGGGCCGTGGCTGATGGAGGAAATGCAGGCCCAGGCCGAGCATGTCGGCACCAAGATGGTGTGGGATCATATCAGCGAAGTCGATTTTTCGCGGCGACCGTTCGTGGTCAAGGGCGACAGCGGCGAATATCATGCCGACACGATGGTCATCGCCACCGGCGCGCAGGCCAAATGGCTCGGCCTTCCGTCGGAAGAGCATATGAAAGGCAAGGGGGCGAGCGCCTGCGCGACGTGCGACGGTTTTTTCTATCGCGGCAAGAAAGTGGCGGTGATCGGCGGGGGCAATACCGCGGTCGAGGAGGCGCTCTACCTCACCAATCACAGCCAGGACGTCACCCTGATCCACCGCCGCGATGCTTTCCGTGCCGAGAAGATCCTGCAGGACCGGCTGTTCGCCAATCCTCACATCAAGGTGGTGTGGGATAGCGAGATCGTCGAATTCGTGTCGGGCGGCACGCCGGAAGTGCTGGTCGGTCTCGATGTGCGCAATGTGAAGAGCGGGGCGGTGTCGCGTCTGGACGTCGATGGCGCGTTCGTGGCGATCGGCCATTCGCCCGCCACCGAATTGTTCAAGGACAAGTTGAAGCTCGATTCAGACGGCTATATCCTGGTCGAAACCGGCACCACCAAGACCTCGGTGCCCGGCGTCTATGCGTGCGGCGACGTGATGGACAAGATCTACCGCCAGGCGGTCACCGCCGCCGGCACCGGTTGCATGGCCGCGCTGGATGCGGAGAAATTCCTCGCCGAAGAGGAATATGAGGCGCTTGCGGCGGAATAGGATTTAGCTGCCGACCTTGCGCTCCGCGAAGGCCAGCAATCGCCGGTAGGTCATGAAGTCCTCGGCCTCGACATCGTCGTCCTCGATCAGGATGTGAAGCTTTTCCTCAAGCCCCGTGAGCAGGGTCGCGACTGCCAGCGAATCGAATTCGGGTAGCGCGCCGAATAGCTCGGTGTCGGCAGTGAACGCATCGACGCGTTTCTTCGGCAGGCCCAGTACCTCGATCAGCAGCGCGCGTAGCTGCACCTCAACCGTCGTTCGATCGCCCCGAGCCAAAGACTGAGCCTTCCCCTGTTGCACCGCAGCGTGACTAGGCGAGCGCGCATATTCGCGCAAGAAAGCTGTTCCTTTGCTAGGGCAGGCCATGATGATCCCCGACCCGACGCCCTTTCCGCTCGATCATTTGACCAAATGCGGCACGCCCGATGCGCCGGCGCTGGTCGCCGATGGGCGGACGTTCGATTATGCGGCGCTCGAAGGGGCCGTCGCCAGCACCGCGGCGACCCTGCGTGG
>JBBQTM010000015.1:0-31707 GCA_038234545.1 Sphingomonadales bacterium | reverse complement strand
GATCATTGCTGCGAATTTCCCTTTATTCGGCCGCCGCGGTCGCGGTCTTGGTCGTGCCGACCGGCGCACTTTCCTGAAGCTCGCCATGCAGGGCCGACGACGAGATCGACGACGGCAGCGGCAAGGTTTCCTCGTTCCGCGAAATAAGCGGCAGGATGATCAGGAAATGCGCGAAATAATAGGCCGTGGCGATCTGGCTGATGGCCACCACCATCGGTGTCACGGTCGCTCCGCCGGCCCAGGTGAGCACGATCACGTCGAGCACCAGGATCCAGAAGAAGCGCTTGAACACCGGGCGATAATTGCCCGAGCGGACCGGCGACTTGTCGAGCCACGGCAGCAGGAACAGCAGCAGGATCGAGCCGAACATCGCCAGCACGCCCCACAGCTTGGCCGGCAGGATGAAGTCCACCGTGAACGACTTCAGGATCGCGTAGAACGGCAGGAAATACCATTCGGGGACGATGTGGGCCGGGGTCGAAAGCGGATTGGCCGGGATATAATTGTCGGGGTGGCCAAGCGCGTTGGGCGCGAAGAACAGCACCAGGCAATAGATCGTCAGCACCAGCCCCGCGAACCAGCCGTCCTTGGCGGTGTAGAACGGGTGAAACGGCAAGGTGTCCTTTTCGTTCTTCACGTCCACGCCGGTCGGATTGTTCGATCCCGGGATGTGCAACGACCAGATGTGCAGGATCACCACGCCGGCGATCACGAACGGCAGCAGATAATGAAGTGAGAAGAAGCGGGTCAGCGCCGCCTGGTCGGGGGCATAACCACCGAGCAGCCAGATGCGGATCGGCTCGCCGACCAGCGGGAAGGCGCTGAAGAAGCCGGTGATGACCTGCGCACCCCAGTAGCTCATCTGACCCCAGGGGAGGACATAGCCCATGAAGGCGGTCGCCATCATCAGCAGATAGATGACCAGCCCGAGCATCCAGATCAGCTCGCGCGGCGCCTTGTACGAGCCGTAGAACAGGCCGCGGAAGATGTGGATGTAGACCACGATGAAGAAGAAGCTCGCGCCATTGGCGTGGGCGTAACGCAGCATCCAGCCGGCGTTGACGTTGCGCATGATATGCTCAACCGAGTTGAACGCGCCGTCCACCGACGAATAATAATGCATCGCCAGCGTGATTCCGGTGACGATCTGCACCATCAGGAAGATCCCGGCGAGAACGCCGAAGTTCCAGAAATAGTTGAGGTTGCGCGGCACCGGATAGCCGCCGCCGATCGCGCCGTAAATCAGCCGCGGGAGCGGCAGTCGGTCGTCGAACCATTTGCCGATTTCGGTCTTGGGTTCATACGGCTTGGCCCAGGAAAAGCTCATGATTTGGCCTCTTCACCGATCGTCACGACCGTGTCGGATGTGAATGCATATGCGGGCACCGCCAAATTGAGCGGCGCCGGACCGGTGCGGATCCGCGCCGCGGTATCATAGGCCGAGCCGTGGCACGGGCAGAAGTAACCGCCGAACGGCCCTTTATTCTCGCCTTCGCCGCTGCCCAGCGGGATACAGCCCAAGTGGGTGCAGACGCCGATCGTGATCAGCCAGTTTTGCTTGCCCGGCTTGGTCCGCTCGGCAAGCGATTGCGGATCGCGAAGCTCGTTCACGTTTACCGCATTAGCCTCGCTGATTTCCTTAGCCGTCAGGTTGCGAACGAAGATCGGCTGCTTGCGCCACACAGTCTTGATCGACTGGCCGACGGCAATCTTGCTGATATCGACCTCGGTCGAGGCCAGCGCCAGCACATCGGCCGACGGACCCATCTGGGTAACCAGCGGCAGCACCACTGCCGCAGCGCCGACACCGGCAAAGCTGACGGCGGCGATATTGATGAAATCGCGGCGGCGAACACCGTCACCGGTTTCCGGAGCACCTTCGGATTGTTCTAGCGTGGCCATGCTCACCCTTGGTCGAAATTGGCGTCGTGCCGACTGGCACAGGAAACAGCGTGCGACGAGGCACAAGATACGGCATCGCATCCGGCGGACCGGAGCGATTGGCGGCCTGATAGCGGCTCGCTTCGCCGTTGCAAATGGGCAAATTGTCCCGCGCGGCCAAGCCGCGCATTCGCTTACGTCATACGCTTGTGCCCCATGGCGGTGACAGACTATCGCGGATCCGATGCGCATCGCCCTCTATCAGCCCGAAATCGCCCAGAATGTTGGCGCAATCCTTCGCCTCGGCGCCTGTTTCGGGGTCGCGGTCGACCTGATCGAGCCGATGGGCTTTACGTGGGACGACAAGCGCGTGAGACGCACCGCGATGGACTACATCGACGCGGTCGACATGGTCCGGCACGCGGATTTCGAGGCGTTTCGAAAAGCCGGCGACGCGCGGTTGATCCTGATGACCACCAAGGGCACACATTCGCCCTATGATTTCGCCTTCGCCACCGACGACATCTTGCTGTTCGGGAAAGAAAGCGGCGGCGTCCCCCAGCACATCGCCGACCAATGCGACGCCGCCTTGCGAATCCCGATCCGCGCCGACGTCCGCTCGCTTAACTTAGCCACCGCCGCCGCCCTCGCCCTCGGCGAAGCGCTCCGCCAGACTGAAGGACTGCCCCGATGAAACCGCTCGACGACCAGCAACAAGCTGCCCGCGACTGGTTCGAGTCGCTGCGCTCGCGGATATGCACGGCGTTCGAGGCAATCGAACGCGAGGCGGGGAGCGACGCGGCTTTTGCTTACACCCCGTGGGACCGCAGCGAGACCGACGAGCAGGGCAAAGAAACCCCCGGCGGCGGCGGCGTGCGGTCGCAGATGAACGGCAAGGTGTTCGAGAAGGTCGGGGTCAACGTCTCGACCGTCGGCGGCCGCTTCAGCGAGGAATTCGCCGCATCGATCCCCGGCGCGGAGGTCGATCCCAGTTTCTTCGCCACCGGCATCAGCCTGGTCGCGCACATGGCCAATCCGCATGTCCCCGCGGTTCACATGAACTGCCGCTTCCTCACCACCACGCGGCGCTGGTTCGGCGGCGGGGCCGACCTCAACCCGGCGATCCCCTATCAGGACGACACCGACGCCTTCCACGCCCGGCTTCGCGCCGCCTGCGCCGCGCACGACCCGACCTTCTATCCGCGCTTCGCAAAATGGGCCGAGGACTATTTCTGGCTACCCCACCGCAACATCGCGCGCGGCGTCGGCGGGATCTTCTTCGACCGGCTGGAAGATCATTTCGACCAGCATTTCGCCTTTACTCGCGACGTCGGCGAGGCGTTCCTCGACATCTTTCCGGCCCTCGTCCGCAGGCGCATGGATCAGCCGTTCACCGACGTGGATCTTGAGAAACTGCTCGAGTTCCGCGGCCGCTACGTCGAGTTCAACCTGCTGTATGATCGCGGCACCCTGTTCGGGCTCAAGACCGGCGGCAATATCGACGCGATTTTGATGAGTTTACCGCCGCTGGCGCGCTGGGCCTAGGTCGTCGGGACGCTCGCTTCCGGTCCCGCAAGCTGGGCGTAGACCCGCCCCGCCATCGCCGCCGACACGGTAGAGACCATGGCGCCAACCAGGCCGCTGGCCAGAGCCACGACCAGAGCCGAAGTATTGAACGCCTTGGGCTCACCCGCTGTCAGTGCTGCAATCGACCCGACCACAGCGGTCACCGTCCAGTCGAGGACCAGCGCAATCAGGCCTAGCAAGATGACCAGCACCAGTAGCCGCCAGAATGTTCCGCGTGTGATCTGCCAGCTGCGCTTCAACAAGGCGATTGGCCCAACGGGCTCGCTCGCGGCAATGGCCGATACCGGGAACATCCGCACCCCGAGGTAGATCAGCAAGAGGCCGAACAATATCACGATCCACAGGAAGCCGGGCATTTTGGCTAGTGCCTGTGGCGTGACGGCGGCGGGATCGGTGATCCCGGCGCCAACCAATGCGCCTCCAATGGCGAAGGTCGCGATGATCGCGATCGGCAGGAAGACGATGATCAGCGCGCCGATCAGCACCGGCAGCCGACTTGCCGCCTTTCCCATCGCTTCACCAATGCTTCCGCGCCAGCCGTTGACCAGCAGGATGACCGTCATCTGCCCGATCAACACCAACACCAGCACCAGCAGCATGGCCAAGCCGGCGCCGCCGCCTGTCCCGCCCTGCGGATAGGCCCATTTGGCGAGGATCGAGGGCAGTGCAAAGGTCGCCAGCGCGACCGGTGCCACCAGTTTCGCCTCGCGCCCCAAAAATGCGCTCGTTTCTTCCCAGGCCTTGCCGATCGACAGTTTCAATTTCGCGCTCCCATGATCCTCGTCGGCTTATGCGCACGCCGAAGGGGGAAGGCAACGCACTTGCAGCGGCCCGGCGCGCGGCCCATGTCGCGGCGATGATCGACGGCGTCGAATGGCGGGTCAGCCCCGGCCTTACCCCTTATGCGGACAGCCTCGCAGACATGGAGGCCCGCGCCGCCGCGATCCGCGCCGGGACCGCGTCCGAGCTCGTCTGGCTGGTCGAGCATCCGCCGATCTTCACTGCCGGCACCAGCGCCGACCCGGCGGAATTGTTCAACCCCCAGGGCTTCGACGTGGTCGAGGCCGGGCGCGGCGGGCGCTACACCTATCACGGCCCCGGCCAGCGCGTCGGCTACCTCATGCTGGATCTGGACAAGCGTGGCCGCGATATTCGCCGGTTCGTCCATTGCCTCGAAGGATGGATGATCGACGCCCTCGCGCAGTTGGGGGTCGATGCGCGACGCGAAGGCGGGCGGATCGGCATCTGGACCGGATCAGGCGCGAGCGAAGCCAAGATCGGCGCGATCGGCGTGCGAGTGAAGCGCTGGGTGACGCTGCACGGTTTCTCGATTAACGTCGCGCCCGATCTGGCGCACTTTTCCGGCATCGTCCCATGCGGCATCGAGGCGTTTGGAGTAACAAGTCTCGATGCGCTCGGTCGAACGCCGAAAATGGCCGATCTGGACCAGGTTCTGCTGAGGACTTTTCCCGAATTTCTGGGAAATTTGGGGCGGGACACGAAAGTGACTTGAGACGTTGATGGCTTGCGCCTATTGTGCGCGCGATTTGGAAAGTGGGGCAAACCTGCTCCAGGTCATAAAAAATCAAGGGAGTTTTGAATGCGTGCTCTTATCCTGGTCGCTGGTGCGGCCCTGGCTCTTTCGGCTTGCAGCAAGAATGATGCCGCCGAAAACACGATGAATGTCGACGAGACCATGAATGCCGAGAACGTTGTCACCAACGACTCGACTGCTGTCGATGGAGCGATGAACGCCGACGCCAACATGGCCGCCGATGCGAACATGACCATGAACGGCGACATGAACATGTCGAACGACATGAACATGGCGACCAACAACGCGATGTAATTTGCCTGCGCTCCCGTTTCGGGGGCGCTGTCATTTCAACGTTGAAATCGGGGCTGGCGGAGCGATCCGCCAGCCCCTTTTTCATGCGTCGGTCAGGGCAATCCGATAATCTTGTGCGCTTGCAACGTCAGCCGCCACCGGGGTCGCTCCATCGCCAGCGCGATCGCCGCCTCCAACGCCGCCTCGCGGTCGGCGCAATCCATCGGCTGGACCAGGAAATGGTCGAACTCCCACGTTTCCAATTCCGCCGGATCGATCCCCGCCTGCGGCCACACCAGTTTCAGTTCGTCACCCGTCCGCTGCACCACCGCGCTGCCTGCTTTGGGGCTGACGCACAGCCAGTCGATCCCCGCGACCGCCGTCAACGTCCCATTGCTCTCAACCGCGATTCGAAATCCCTCATTATGGAGCGCATCGACCAGCGCCAGGTCGAGTTGCAGCATCGGCTCGCCCCCGGTGATCACCACCAGACGGTTGTCTCCTCCTTCACCCCACAGCGCTGCAACATGCGCCGCCAGCGCATCGGCCTCGGCGAATTTGCCCCCGCCGACCCCGTCGGTGCCGACGAAATCGGTATCGCAGAAATTGCACACCGCCGCCGCGCGATCCTGCTCGCGCCCCGACCACAGATTGCATCCGGCGAAGCGCAGGAACACCGCCCGGCTGCCGGCCTGCATCCCCTCCCCCTGCAGCGTCAGAAACGCTTCCTTGACCGCGTAGGTCACTGGTACCGCGTCGGGTCGGGCAGCCCGGCCTCGGCGAACCCCTTGGCGCGCAACCGGCAGGCATCGCATTGCCCGCACGCCCGCCCATCAGCCGCGGGATCGTAGCAACTGTGGCTGATCCCCGCGTCGAGCCCGAGCCGCGCCGCCTCGCGCGCGATATCGGCCTTGGTCATGTGCTGCAGCGGGGCGTGGAGGGTGAACCCCGCCCCTTCGACCCCGGCGCGCGTTGCCTGGTTGGCCAATGCCTGGAACGCGGCGATGAAATCGGGCCGGCAGTCGGGATAGCCCGAATAATCGAGTGCATTGACCCCGACGTAGAGGTCGCGCGCCCCCGCCGCCTCGGCCCACGCCAGCGCAAGGCTCAGGAACACCGTATTGCGCGCGGGGACATAAGTTAGCGGAATGCCCTCGCTGACCCCTGCCTTGCCGACCGCGATGCTGTCGTCGGTCAGCGACGATCCGCCGAATGCGCTGAGGTCGATCGGCAGGATGATGTGGCGGTCGGCAAGCTCGGCGGCGATTGCCTTCGCCGCTTCCAGCTCAACCCGGTGGCGCTGGTGATAGTCGATGGTCAGCGCAAGCACGCCGAATCCCGCCTCGCGCGCCAAGGCGGCGCAGACCATCGAATCGAGCCCGCCCGACAGCAGCACGACTGCCTGCTTCACAGCGCGATCCCGAGCTTCGGCGCCAGCCGGCTCATTCCGGCATAAAGCGCCATCGTCACGGCCACCGCCGTCACCATCGTCACCCCGAACGACCAGCCCGATCGCAGCATGAGCGGGATCAGCAGGAACATCGGCAGCGACGGCAGGATAAACCAGAACGTGCTCATCGCCAGTCCGGCAACTTTCTCGGCGTCACGGGTTTCGCCGTACAGCCACAGCATCGCCATCACCGACACGAGGGGTAATGATGCCACCAGCCCGCCCCAGCCGGGATAGCGCCGCGCGATGGTCGAAATCAGCGCAACGAGCAGGCCCGAAATCACGGCTTTGATCAGGAACAGCAGCATGGGCCGCCAGTAGCCGCGGTTGGCGTCAAAAAGAAGGGGCCGCCGAAGCGGCCCCAGTTAGGGCGCTGGTGCACCCTTAGGGAGGAAAGCGTGCCCTCACCGAGTGCACATCCATCCTCTATAGGAACGTGGTTAAACAAAGCCTTAATGACGTCACTTTATCTTGGGCTGCAATCGCCTACCCGCCGCGCATGGACCACATAACCAAACGGCAGTCCGCCCGAGATGCCCTGCGTGGTGACCTTGATCGAGCGCGGGGTCAGCACTTGCACCCGCGACATGCCAAAGCCGCCGCCGGGACAGCTATATTGCACGTCGGCGCGGTCGATCGACGCATCGAGGATGGTTTGGCGGCATGGCTTGTCGCGATGTTCCCACTGCATCAGCATCGCCGGATCGGGCAGGCACACCCGCTCTCCGCGGCCGGCTGCGGTCTTGCCGATTTCCCATTCCCCCGGCCCGGCCATCGCCCGCGGCAGGCTCGCGCCGCCCACCAGCAGTGCGCACGAACAACCAATCCCTACGCGCAAGACAGATCGGAGCAATATCATTCCGGGTACATACCAGATACGGATTAATAAAATCTAGCTATGTCCGGGCGGTGCGACGTCCGCCAAGGCGATCGGAAAATCGGTTGCGCAAAACTGGCAATCGACCCGGATAAACCCGTCCTCGCCGACCATCGCCGCTTGCTCTTCGACCGGAAAGCGCGCGATCACCGAGCGGACATAATCGGGATTGCAGCGGCACCCGCGCGACAGCACGACCGCGGGCAGGATCCGCACTTCCTCTTCCTCGTGGAACAGCCGCCACACCAGTTCGTCGAGCGCCAGATCGCGGTCGAGCAACTCGGCAGGCTTGATCGACCCGGCGAGCACCGCGACGTGCGGCCAGTCGGGATGATCGAGCTTGGTGTGGATCCGCTCGCGCCCCTCCTCGCCTTCGGGCAAATGCTGGAACAGGATCCCGCCTGCGGTCCAACCGCTTTCGCCTTTCACCGCGGCCAGCCGCACAATCGACGGAATTTGCTCGGACTGGGTGAAATAGCTTTCCGCCGCCTGCCCCAGGCTCTCGCCTTCCAGCGGCACGATCCCCTGATAGCGCTCCTTGGTCGATGCCTGGTCGAAGGTGATCGCCAGATAGCCCTTGCCGAACAAGGCGAACAGCGACGGCGTCGGCCCCGCTTCGGCCAGCCGCTCGGGATCATGCCGGACGTAGCCGCGAAGCTCGCCGTCAAGATAATCGCACACCAGCAGGTCGACGATGCCATTTTCGGTCTGAGCCTGAAGCGTCATCTGCCCGCCGTCCTTGAGCAAAGCGCCGAGCAAGGCGGTCAGCACCAGCGCCTCGGCAAGCAAGGTTTCGATCACCGGCGGATAGCGATGATTGGCCAGGATCGCGTCGATCGATTGGCCGAGCCGAACCGCGCGTCCGCGTGCGTGGCGGTCGGGGATGGTCACGCCCAATGCGACGTCGACGGTGAGGGGAATGTCAGTCATGCGCGCCCAGATAGTGACCTGACGCCGTCATTGCGAGGGCGTCACAGCTTCCCCAGCGCCCACAGCAGCAACGACTTTTGCGCGTGCAGCCGGTTTTCCGCTTCCGCCCACACCGCCGATTGCGGGCCGTCGATCACCGCGTCGGTCACTTCCTCGCCGCGATGCGCGGGGAGGCAGTGGAGGAAGATCGCATCGGGTTTCGCGGCCGCCATCAGCGCCTCATCCACCCGATACGGCTCAAGCGCCACCATCCGGTCGCCGTCATCCAACTGGCCCATCGATGTCCAGGTGTCGGTCACCACCACATCGGCCTCCGCCACGGCCTCCAGCGGATCGCGAATGATCGGCACGGTCAGCCCGCGCGCCGCGGCCGCGGTCAGCACGTCCGCGGCGGGCTCATGCCCCGCCGGACACGCCACCCGCACCTCGAACCCCATCAGCGACCCGGCCTCGATCAGCGAGTGACAGACGTTGTTGCCGTCCCCCAGCCACGCCCAGCGAGTCCCCGCCAGCGCGCCTTTGCGCTCGATCACCGCCTGCATGTCGGCCAGCAACTGGCACGGGTGGGACGCGTCGGTCAGCCCGTTGATCACCGGTACACTGGCGAATTCGGCCAGCTCGAATGCCTTGGCGTGATGGTCGGTGCGGATCATGATTGCGTCGACATAGCTCGACAGCACCCGCGCGGTGTCGGCCACGCTCTCCCCGCGCCCCAATTGCGACGAGGCCGAATCGAGCACCAGGGCCGTTCCGCCCAATTGCCGCGTCGCCATGTCGAAACTGACCCGGGTGCGGGTGCTATTCTTCTCGAAGATCATCGCCAGCACGTGACCGGCCAGCGGGGCATCGGCATCGACCCGACCCTTGGCCCAGCCCGCCCGCGCGGCCTTGCGCGCCGCCGCATCCTTCAGGATCGCAGCGATACCGTCAGCCCCGGCATCGGCGAGGTCGAGGAAATGGCTCACGCCGCGTCGGGCACCTGGTAATCGGCCGAGGCCGCCGAAAGGCCGTCCACGAATTCGCGGATGTGGCTCTCGTCGATCGTCAGCGGCGGCAATATGCGCACCACATTGTCACCCGCCGCAACCGTCAGAATGCCCTTCGTGCGCAAATATCCCACGAACGCCCGGCTGTCGGTCTTCATCTTGATGCCGAGCATCAGCCCCACCCCGCGAACATGTTCGAACAGTTGATCATGGTTGGGGATCATCTGCTCCAGCGCCGCGCGAAGCCGATCGCCCGTCGCCCGGACATGCTCGAGGAACTCGTCGTTGGCCACGACATCGAGCACCGCCCCGCCGGCGGCCATCGCCAGCGGATTGCCGCCATAGGTCGAGCCATGCGTCCCGATCACCATTCCGCTTGCGGCATTCTCGGTCGCCAGGCACGCGCCGAGCGGAAAACCGCCGCCGATGCCCTTGGCCGAGGCCATGATGTCGGGCGTGATCCCATAATGCTCGTGCGCATATAATTTGCCGGTGCGCGCCATGCCGCACTGCACCTCGTCGAGCACCAGCATCAAATCACGCTCGTCGCACGCCGCGCGCAGCCCGCTCATGAACGCTTGCGACGCGGGGCGAATTCCCCCCTCGCCCTGGATCGGCTCGACCAGAAATCCCGCGGTATTCTCGTCGATCGCCGCCAGCGCGCCTTCCAGATCGTCGAACTCGACCACCTTGAAGCCCGGAAGCAATGGCGCGAATCCGTCGCGCAATTTCTCCTGGTTAGTCGCGCTGATCGTCGCCATCGTCCGCCCGTGGAAGGCGTTGCTGAACGTAATCAGGTCATGCTTGTGGGGATTGCCCTTGGCGTGATGATAGCGGCGCGCGGTCTTGATCGCGCATTCCACCGCCTCGGCGCCTGAATTGGTGAAGAACACCGTGGCGGCGAAGGTCGCGTCGACCAGCCGCTGGGCCAATTTTTCGCCCTGCGGCGACCCGTACAGGTTGGACACGTGGATCAACGTCTCGGCCTGCTTCTGGATCGCTTGGGTCAAATGCGGATGGCCATGCCCGAGTAGATTGACTGCGATCCCGCTGGCGAAATCGAGATATTGCTCGCCGCCCTCGCCATACAGATACACCCCCTCCCCGCGCACCGGGCGGACATCGCAACGCGGATAGACGGGCATGAGGGGCGTGATGGCCATGGGGCTGTGTTCCTCGAGATTTGGTGTCGCGGCGACCCCCCGGCCGCCTTCGCCCGCGCCTATACGAAGGCCGCGCGGAGTTGGCAAAAAGAAAGGGGCGGAACCCTTGCGAGTTCCGCCCCTCCTTCACGCCACAGGGGCCAACGGACCCGAAGGCTTAGTCGCGACGGTAACCGCGATCGTCTTCGTAGCGGTCATCGCGATTATCGCGGTCACGGTCATAGGCATTGTAGCCATTTCCATAGCCGTACTGGTTGCCATACTGGCCCTGGCCGTAGCGACGGTTGCCGTCGGTCGCCTGGTAGCGAACGTTCTGCTCGAGCCGCGCAAGGCGAATCTCGAGATTCCGACGCTCGTAGCCGTTCAGACCGTTATAGGACGACTGACGGATCTGGCGTTCGAGCCAATTGGCTTCGCGACGCAGGCGGTCGGCTTCACGCTCCGACAGGATGTTGCGGCTGTCGAGACGGTTGATCTGCCGCTCGATGTTGTTCAGCCGAACCTGCAGCGAACGTACGCCGCCGTAGTTGTTGTTATAGCCATAGCCATACTGATTGCCGTAGCCGTACTGATTGCCGTAGCCGTAACCACTGCCATACTGGCTGCCGATGGTAACGCGTACCTGCGCGGCGGCGGGAGCCGCAATCGCCAGCGACGAAGCCAGCAGGGTGGCCGAGATCAAAAACTTACGCATCGTTGCTCTCCTTATGAGCGGTTGATGTCGTTCTTTTAGAACTGCCTGGTTGAGGCGGTGCTGAACGCAGGCGTTATTCGCCATTCACCTAAGCCAACGACCCACGCGTCGAATTGTTCTTGCGGTTGTCTGAGGTTCATCTTGGGAGCGCTGAACGGAGCGCGGCGCCGGACCAAGCGGTTCAGGATCGAAAGGACCGTTCGCGAATCGGGCGAATCGCCTAATTCTTGATCTTCCACCCGCTCTTGAGCAGCGCGTAGCAGATCGCGAACAGCGCCAGATTGATCGCCGCCAGCAGCCCCGCCCCCAGCAAAATCGGCGAATCGGTGACGCCCAGGAAGCCGTGGCGGAAGCCCGAGATGACGTAGAAGAAGGGGTTGGCGTGGCTGATCGCCCGGAACGTCGGCGACAATTGATCGACCGCGTAGAAGGTGCCCGACAGCAGCGACAAAGGCGTGACCACGAAATTGGTGACCATCGCCGCCTGGTCAAACTTGTCGGCCCAGATCGAGGTGATCACACCCAGAAACGCCAGCATGAGCGCACCGGCCAGCCCGAAATACAGCACCCAAAGGGGATGCGCCATGCTGACATGCACGCCGGGCCATAGCGACATCACCAGCCACACCGCCCCGCCGACCAGGAAGGCGCGGGTCACCGCCGCCGACACCAGGGCCGCGATCAACTCCCCGGTCGACAGCGGCGGCATCAGATAATCGACGATCGTCCCCTGCATCTTGCCGACCATCAGGCTGAAGCTGGCATTGGCGAAGCTGTTCTGCAACATCCCCATCATGATCAGCCCGGGGGCGATGAAATCGGCGAACGGAACCCCCATCACGGTCTTGCCCTCGCGGCCCAAAGCGACCGTGAAAATCACCAGATACAGCAAGGTGGTGATGGCCGGCGCCCACACGGTTTGCATGTGGACCTTGAAGAACCGCCGCACCTCCTTGATATAGAGGGTCTTCAGGCCTCCCCAATTGACGCCCTCCAGGGTTGCGACGCCCGGCGGGCTCGCGGTCCAGGGTTCGGATCGATTGGCGGGGGGCTGGTTCGACATCGGCCAATCGCCTATCGGCAGCGGCCAGTGCCTGCAACCGCGATTGCGCGGCAAACATATTTTGGAGACCATATTCCATGTCCTGGACCGACGAGCGGATCGACCGCCTCAAGACGATGTGGACCAGCGGATCGACCGCCAGCCAGATCGCCGAAGATCTTGGCGGGGTCAGCCGCAATGCGGTGATCGGCAAGGCGCATCGCCTCGGCCTCGAAGCACGCCCGTCCCCGGTCAAGTCGGGTGAGGAAAAGGACAAGGTCAAGAAGCCCGCGCCCAAGGCCGCGACGGCATCATCGTCCCCACCCGCCGCCAAGCCCGCGCCCAAGAGCGCCGCCCCCGCCGCCGTCGCACCAAAATCCGGAGCATCCGTCGTGGACGTCGCGCCGGGCGATGCGCCCACCGGCACCGGCCCCAAGTTCGGCCCCGCAGTCCAGCGTCCGCAGCCGGCCGCCGATGCCACCATGCAATATCGTTCGGTCGGTCCCGGCGGCTTCATTCGCCAGGGCCCGGGCGATACCCAGGCGCCGATCCCGCCTGCCCCGCCGCGCCGCCTGGTCCCCGCCAAGCCGAGCCCCGAGGTGGCCGACAAGACCAGCCTGCTGGAACTCAACGACCGCATCTGCCGCTGGCCGATGGGTCATCCGGGTGAGCCCGATTTCCACTTCTGCGGCCAGGCGTCCAACCCCGGCTTCCCCTACTGCGTCCAGCATTGCGGTGTCGCCTATCAGGCGCAGCTCCCGCGCCGCGACCGCCGCCCGCCCCCGCCGCTGCCGTTCGGGGGCCCAAGGGTTCGCTGATCGATCAGGCCAGTTGTATCCGTGTTCGGAACCAGTCGGCCAGTTCGTCTTCGGTGAGTTCGCCGGCTGCAAGGTGCAGAAATGCGACAGCCACTTCCGCATCAGTCGTGTCGAGAAGAAAGCCGTTTGCGATCAGGAAAGTTTCGCTGACCACCGCTGCCGTTCGCTTGTTGCCATCGACAAACGGATGGTTGCGCGCGATTCCGAAAGCGTAAGCCGCGGCTAAAGCTGCCGCGTCAGGTTCACTATAATTATTCAGGTTGCGTGGCCGATTCATCGCACTGCTTAGCAAAGACACGTCGCGCACGCCTTGGCCGCCGCCATGCTCTACCAATTGTTCGCAATGAGCAATCAGGGCGACGTCGACCTCAACCCAGATCCAGTCTGCCACTATTTGGCGAGTTCGCGCAGTGCACTGCGGCGTCGCCGCATGACGTCACGGGCGATCGCCATCTGAGATTCGAAATCATCATCCCGACGACGCAACTCAACGCCGGACGGGGTTTGGACGGGAAATACTGTATCGCCGACTTCGACGCCAAGCGCCTGAAGCAAATCCTTCGGCAAAATAAGACCTGTTGAATTCCCGATAGGAACGAGTTTCAGCGGCTTGTTCATACGTTCGTTATAACGCGCATGTTCTTCAGGTGCAACAATCATTTGTAAAACGTCAGCCTCACTTGGCACGAATGTGAACGCGACCCTATAGCGTTCGCAATATGTCCGACCTTTTCGCTTCCGGTAACGCCGCCGCCTCCCCCGACAGCTACGACGCTTCCGCGATCGAGGTGCTGGAGGGGCTTGAGCCAGTCCGTCGCCGCCCGGGCATGTATATCGGCGGCACCGACGAGCGCGCGCTTCACCACCTCGCCGCCGAGGTGATCGACAACAGCATGGACGAGGCGGTCGCGGGCCATGCCAGCCGCATCGAGGTCACGCTGGAGCCGGGAAATCGCCTGACGGTGAGCGACAATGGCCGCGGCATCCCGGTCGACGCCCACCCCAAATATCCCGGTCAGTCGGCGCTCGAAGTGATCATGACCACGCTCCACTCGGGCGGCAAGTTCGAAGGCAAGGCTTACTCCACCTCGGGCGGCCTCCACGGCGTCGGGGTCAGCGTCGTCAACGCTTTATCGACCGAGACCATCGTCGAAGTGGCGCGCGACAAGAAGCTCTACCGCCAGTCGTTCGCCCGCGGTCTCGCCACCTCCAGACTTGAGGAAGTCGGCGCCGCCCCCAACCGCCGCGGCACCACGCTGACTTTCGTCCCCGATACCGAAATCTTCGGCGCCGACATGCACTTCGATCCGGCGCGCCTGTACAAGCTTGCCCGGTCCAAGGCCTATCTGTTCGCCGGGGTCGAGATCCGCTGGCGCTGCGACCCCAGCCTGGCCAGCGCCGACGTCCCCGAAACCGCCGTCTTCCAGTTTCCCGGCGGCCTGGGCGACCATCTCACCGAACAGCTCGCCGACCGCGAATGCGTCACCACCCCCGCGTTCGCCGGCCGCCAGGACTTCCCCGACGCGCAAGGCTCCGCGGAGTGGGCGGTCGCCTGGCCGGTGTGGTCCGAAGGCTCGATCGAATCCTATTATTGCAACACCATTCCCACCCCCGACGGCGGAACCCATGAAGCCGGCCTTCGCGCCGCGCTGACCAAGGGCATCCGCGCGTTCGGCGAGCTGATCGGCCAGAAAAAGGCCAAGGAGATCACCGCCGACGACGTGTTCAACGGCGTCGAGCTGATGCTCAGCGTGTTCATCCGCAATCCGCATTTCCAGAGCCAGACCAAGGATCGCCTCACTTCGCTCGAAGCGGCGCGCTTCGTCGAGGCTGCGGTGCGCGACCATTTCGACCATTATCTGGCCGACAATATGGACCGCGGCCGCGCCCTGCTCGGTGCGATCCTTGAGCGGATGGACGAACGGCTCAAACGCCGCGCCGAGCGCGAGGTCAAGCGCAAGACCGCCACCTCGGCGCGCAAATTGCGCCTGCCAGGCAAGCTCACCGATTGCTCGGCCAACGACCCCGCCGGCACCGAATTGTTCATCGTCGAGGGCGACTCCGCCGGCGGCTCGGCCAAGCAGGCGCGCAATCGCAAGAACCAGGCGATCCTTCCCATCCGCGGCAAGATCCTCAACGTCGCCTCGGCCACCGCGGACAAGATCCGCGCCAATGCCGAAATCGCCGATCTCCAGCTCGCCTTGGGTTGCGGCCTGCGTGATCGTTTCGACGAGGCCAACTTGCGTTACGAGCGCGTCATCATCATGACCGACGCCGACGTCGACGGCGCGCATATCGCCACGCTGCTGATGACGTTCTTCTTCCAGGAAATGCCCGAGCTGGTGCGCCGCGGCCATCTGTTCCTCGCCCAGCCGCCGCTTTACCGCATCACTGCCGGCGCCAAGTCGCTCTACGCCCGCGACGACGCCCACCGCGAAGAAATCATCGCCAAGGAATTCAAAGGCAAAAACGTCGACGTTGGCCGCTTCAAGGGGCTCGGGGAGATGAACCCCAACCAGCTCAAGGAAACCACCATGGACCCAGCGACCCGCTCGCTGCTCCGCATCACGCTGCCGGTCGAATATCAGGACCGCCAGCCGGTCAAGGATCTGGTCGAGCGCCTGATGGGCAAGAACCCCGAACACCGCTTCAACTTCATCCAGGCCAACGCCGCCAATCTGAGCGAGGATGAGATTGATGCCTGAGGCCTTCTAGCCCCTCCCCCTTGGGGGAGGTGGTGCGAAGCACCGGAGGGGTAAGCCCTTGCCGCACTAACCCCTCCGTCAGCCTGCGGCTGCCACCTCCCCCAAGGGAGAGGAGCAATAAGCCGTGCTCACCGCACTGCCGCCGCACGCTTCCCCATCGTTGGCAGTCGAACCCGACGTCGAGCGGAACCGCTTCCACGCACACGCCGCGATAACCGAGCTGGCGATCGAGCAAGTCTTGCCGTGACGCGCGATCAGCACGCCGAGCACGATGATCCGTACCTCGCCCCAGAAGACGCGCCAGCCGTTGATCGGTTTGGGAACAAGGATCGACATTGGCTTACTCCCTAAAACGGCAGCGGCGTTTGTTGTCCGGTCATTTCGTTGGCGCGGGCCGGCGGCGTGTCGATGGCTGCGCAGATCGACGGCGTGTAGCGCCCGCTTTTCCAGACGTTCCGCGAAAACTCCTCGAACCGCTTGCGGTCCGGATGGAACCCGAACCCGGCGGCGCGCGGAAGATTCTGTCGAATTAGCAGCCGCGCCTGATAGTCCAGCGCCGCGGCGCGCTGCAACGCGAGGCGAACCGCGGTCCGATCGGTCGTCGACAGGGAATCAGCCCCGTCCTGGAGCATTCTCAGCGTCGGCCAGGTCTCGTTTTCCTCATCCTGCAATTTGTGAAATTCCATCAGGCCGATAATGACGTTACCGATGCGATATTGCTCTTCCCGCGGCAGGAGCGCGAGATTGCCGGCGTCGAGTGCCACCTGATATCGCGGCAAGTTGATCGTCAGTCGCGGCGCCTGCGCGACCCACAACGGAGTCTCGAAACTTCCGGTTCGGCCCCAGCTGGCGACCAAGTCGTGAAGTTCATCGAGCCGACGCTGGATGCACGTTTCCGCCGTCGCGCGGAGGCTGATATTCAATAAATTCTGATTGATTTCTTCGGTGATCGCGATTCGTGTCTGGTCCGCCAGGCGGCGGTCCCTGGCGCCCTCTACCATCTGCTGCGCACCGAGGGCGATCAGCACCCCGACGGTGACAATCAGCAATTCCCAGCCGACCGAATGCCACCCGTTCGGCGGCCTCAGCCGCAACAATCTGAACATCGCGCGCGCCCCCGCTGCCTTGCGTCCAACCTACGCACCCCCGAAACGATGTCCAGCCCGCCTTCAGTTCGTCGCAATTGCCTGCTAGGCGCCCACCATGCTCAATATCAACGGAATCACGGTGCGCCTTGGCGGGCGTCTTATCCTCGACCGCGCCAGCGCCGCGATTCCGCCTGGCGCGCGGGTCGGGCTGATCGGCCGCAATGGCGCCGGCAAGTCGACGTTGATGAAGGTCATCATCGGTCAATTGGACGCCGACGACGGCTCGATCGACATGCCCAGGAAGACCAAGCTCGGGTACATTGCGCAGGATGCCCCCTCGGGCACCGCCACTCCGTTCGACACCGTGCTCGCCGCCGACACCGAGCGCGCCGCGTTGCTCCACGAGGCCGAGACCTGCGCCGATCACGATCGCCTCGGCGACGTTTACGAGCGTCTGCTGGCGATCGATGCTTACTCCGCCGACGCCCGTGCGGCGCAGATCCTGCTCGGCCTCGGCTTTGACGAGGAAATGCAGGCGCAGCCGCTCGATTCATTCTCCGGCGGATGGAAGATGCGCGTCGCGCTCGCCGCCTTATTGTTCTCCGCCCCCGATGTGCTGCTACTCGACGAGCCGTCGAACCATCTCGACCTAGAAGCCACCTTGTGGCTCGAGAATTTCCTCAAGAATTACACCGGCACGTTGATCGTCATCAGCCACGAGCGCGACCTGCTCAACAATGTCGTCGACGTGATCCTGCACCTGTCGGGCGGCAAGATCGCGCTCTATTCGGGCAATTACGACGGGTTCGAAAAGCAGCGCGCCGAGCGCATCGCCCAGATCGCCGCCGCCCAGGCTTCACAAAATGCCCAGCGCGCCCGGCTGCAGGATTATGTCGCCCGCAACAGCGCCCGCGCCTCGACCGCCAAGCAGGCGCAATCCCGCGCGAAAATGCTCGCCAAGATGCAGCCGATCGCCGCGCTCGCCGACGATCCCAGCCTCGCCTTCGACTTCCCCTCGCCGAGCGAGCTTCGCCCGCCGCTGATCACGCTCGACATGGCCGCGGTCGGCTACACCGCCGACACCCCGATCCTCAGCCGCCTCAACCTGCGCATCGATCCCGACGACCGGGTCGCGTTGCTCGGCCGCAACGGCAACGGCAAGACCACCCTCGCCCGCCTGCTGGCCGCGCAATTGCCCGCCATGGCCGGCGAAATCCACGCCTCGGGCAAGATGAAGGTCGGTTACTTCACCCAATACCAGGTCGAGGAATTGTCGGGCGACGACACGCCACTCGAGCATATGACCCGGGCGATGAAGGGCAAGACCCCCGCCGCGGTGCGCGCCCAATTGGGCCGCTTCGGCTTCTCGGGCGACAAGGCGATGACCATCGTCGGCAAATTGTCGGGCGGCGAGCGCGCACGGCTCGCCTTGGCGCTGATCACCCGCGATGCCCCGCATCTCCTGATCCTCGACGAGCCGACCAACCACTTGGACGTCGACGCTCGCGAGGCCCTCGTCCAGGCGCTCAACGGCTATGACGGCGCGGTCATCCTCATCAGCCATGATCGCCACATGGTCGAGCTGACCGCCGACCGCCTGGTGCTGGTCGATGACGGCAAGGCGATCGATTATCCCGGCAGCATCGACGATTATATCGACTTCGTGCTGGGCCGGAACCAGCCGAAGGCGGCGGGCGCAAAACCCAAGGCGAAGAAGCTCACCGGCAAGGCCAAGGACGACGCCAAGGCGCTCAGACAAGCCGCCGCCGACGCCGAAGCCGCCAGCGCCAAGCTCGCCGCCGAATGCGAAGCGCTGGACCGCGAGCTTGCCGCGGTCGAGTGCGCGAAGACCATCACCGACCTCAGCCGCCGCCGCGCCCAACTCGCCGATGACCTCGCCAAGGCCGAAGCGCATTGGCTCGACGTCAGCGAGCAATTGGAATTGCTGGCCGCTTAGCGCCAGCCCCGGGTCATCGCCGCGCGCTCGGCGGCCGCGTTGAACGGCTCTCCCGAGATCGTCGAATCGATCAGCGCGGCAAGTGCCGGATCGGCCCCCGCCGCCATGCGGAAGTCGCCGGTCGGGGCATCCGCGCCTTGAACCAGGCCACGAAGCCGCCAGCGGGTTCCGTCGCGGCACGCCAGTCCCTGCGCCGCGCCATCGCTGAAGCTTCGGCAGATCGACCCCGCCTGGTCGCGAAATGTCAGGCCAATTCGCGGACCGGTCGCCGCCGGAGCGCTCGCCAATCTCATGTCCAATGCCTGCTCAAGCTGGGCCGACGCGACGAGATGACCAGCCTCGGTCCGAACCGGGGTCGATGAACCGATATCGAGCATCGATCCGCCAACCAGTCCAACCACCAACGTTGCCGCCATCGCCATCCACTGCGCTGCCGACGGCAAGCCAAAGCGCTGCGACTTGCGTTCGCGCGCGGCCGCCAGGTCGACGAGCGTGCCGCGCTCGGTCGATTGCAAAATCGTGTCGGGGATCGGCGCGCTTGCGACCGGCGCGAAGGCTTGCTTCAATCGCGCGCTCATCGCCCGGTGCGCCGCCGCCTTGCGCTGCAAATCGGGATCGGCCGCAACCTGCGCCGCAACCTTTGCCGCCGCTTCCGCATCAAGCTCGCCATCGAGCCAGGCAAAGAAAAGATCGTCGTCCATCGTCATTCACCCAACATGGCCAGCAAGGCGGTGCGTCCGCGCACCAAGCGGCTCGATACGGTCCCGATCGGCAGGTCGAGCAATTCGGCAGTCTCGCGATAACCAAGCCCTTCGACCAGGATCAGCGCGACCACTTCGCGCTGCTCGTCGGGCAGGCGATCGAGCGCCGCCATCGCGATTCCGAGATCGATCGCGGCTTCGACCCCCGGTCGCGGATCGAACCCGACCGAAGCACCCGCCTCGGGCGGCGCCTCGAACGCTGCCTTGCGGCCGCGCGACCTGACGGTGTCGATCCACAAATTGCGCATGATCCGGTAGAGCCACGAATCGAGCCGGGTCCCGGGTGCCCATTGATCGCGGGCTCGAAGCGCGCGCTCGACCGTCATCTGCGTCAAATCGTCGGCATCGGCCGTATTTCGACTGAGGCCGTGCGCAAAACGGCGCAACCGCGGAAGGCACTCCTGCAAGCCGCGCTCGAAGTCCAATCGAAGGCCTCTTCGTTGTCATACAGGATAAAACGGCCGATGGGCGTCGTTTCATCCCCACTAGACAAATTCATGGGTGAAACAAATGTCCAAAGTGACTCGACTGACCGCCATGCTGGTAATCGTCACCGGCGGCGCAGCCAGCGCGCAGATATTGCAGAGCGTGCCGCTGCCGTCCGTGGGCCTTCCCGGCGTGGGCAGCACCGGCGCGGTGACGGGCCCTCTCGGGCGGACGATCGACCAGGCACTCGGCGACGACACGGCCCAATCGGTGGCCGGGCAGGCCACCCGCGCCGACATCCAGCGGGCGATCGATCCCAGCCTTGCCCGACTGGTGACGGAGCGCTGGGTCCAGACCGCGCCGCCCGCGACCCTGGTCGACTTGCGCAGGCTGCGCCTGGCCGAGTTGGTCCGGGAAAATCGCGCAACGCTCGAGATGGACGGTGCCGGCAATCCGGCGCGGCGTGGGCAATTGATCGCGATCGATCCGAGCGGCGCCACGCTGAGTGCGGCGATGGGCGCCGGTTTCACCGTCAAAGGCGATGAGAATGATGCAAATCTCGGTCTCAGGACGGTGGTTCTGGCCGGCCCCTCCGGAATGAGCGCCACCAGGGCGCTGGCGCTGCTCCGCCGTTCGGCGCCGGGGGTCAATGCCGATTTCGACCATGTATTCGAGCCTGCGGGCGGGTCGCTCATGACGAGCGCCGTGGCGCTCGCCGCGGGAAATGTCGGGGCGGGCAACGCCGGGGCGGGTCTGTTGATCGGCATGATCGACGGCGGGGTCGGTCGCTCGCCTTCGCTCGATTCCGCGTCGGTCGAGCAACGTGGCTTTGCCGGAGAAGCGCAAGCCACTGGCCACGGAACCGCCGTCGCCTCGTTGATGGTCGGCTTTGACGGCAACTTTGCCGGTGCTGCGCGCGGCGCGACGTTGCTGGTCGGCGACGTCTATGGCGGCAACCCCGCAGCCGGATCGGCAACAAGTATTGTCAAGGCGATGTCGTGGATTGCCGCGCGGCGACCTTCGGTCATCAACATCAGTCTGGTCGGACCGCGCAATGCCCTGGTCGAGCGTGCGGTCAGCCTGGTGCTGGCGCGCGGGATCAAAGTCGTTGCGGCGGTTGGAAATGACGGCCCCGCCGCCCCGCCGCTCTATCCGGCAAGCCAGGCCGGCGTGATCGCGGTGACCGGCGTCGACGCTTCCAACCGGGCGCTGGCGGAAGCTGGCCGGTCGTCCCACCTCGATTATGCCGGGCCCGGTGCCGACATGGCCGCCGCCCTTCCCGGCCGGGGCTATACAAGGGTTCGCGGCACCAGTTTTGCCGCGCCGTTCGTCACCGCCCGGCTGGCGGCCACCCGCTCGACCGCCCGGCTCGACAACGAAGTCGCCAAAGGGCGCGGACGGATCGGCCGCGGAATTGTCTGCGTGGCCTGCCGGATCGTACCCAAGCAGGTTGGCGTCCGATAATTTCTTGCCGTGGCGGGATGAATCATCCTGGCGGTGTCGTTTTCCTCTCAGTGGGCGCAGCTGCCCCGAGGGAGATAGATCATGAACAAGACCATCGCTTTGAGTTTCGCCCTGGCTGTCGGCATGACCGCCATTCCCGCCCAGGCCCAGCTCCTCGGCAACGTCACCGGTTCACTCGGCAACATGGTCAGCGGCTCGAGTTCGGCCAACGGTTCGGCCGGTGGTGGGCTTGGCGGCAGCGGTAACATCCTTGGCTCGACGCTTGGCCAAGGCGGATCGCTCGGCGGCGCGTTGGCCGGCGACGCCAACGGCTCGGGCAATGCCTCGCTGACCCGCTCGGTCGACCTGCGCAGCGGTTCGGCCAGCGGCAATGCCGGCCTCGCCGGGACGGTCAGTGGTGCCGCCAATGCGGTCTCCAGCGCCAGCGGCCTTGGTCAGGCAGCGGGTCTTGCGGGCAGCGTCACCGGCGCGGGTTCGGCGGAAGCCAATCAGGGTTTCGGAGTCCAGGCAATCGGTACCGATCAGGGCCAGTCGATCGCCGGCGCCGTCGTCGGCCAGGGGCGCGCCACGGCACAAGGCGCGGTGAACGCTGCGGCCAGCACCGCGGCATCGGCCCAAGCCCGTGCCGTCGGAACGGCTGGAGCCGCCGCCAATGCCGCCAGCTCGCTCGCCGGTTCGGTCGACGCCTCGGCATCGGGAAGCGCCGCCGGCACCGCACAAGACGGCCCCGGTCGTCCCTAATCTCGCGATATAGCTAGCGATACGTTCGGGCCCGTCCTTGATTCACAAGGGCGGGCCGTTCGTTTCTGTCATTGGACCAGCGTCGCACGTGACAAGCACGTCGCGACTGGCAAGCGTCGCTACTTCGATCCGAACCCGGTCAGCATCGTCCGGATCGTCCGAAACACGATCAGGATATCCAGCCACGGCGAGAAATATTTGATGTAGAAAAAATCATATTGCAGCTTGAGGTGGATTTCATCGACCTCCGCGACATGGCCCTGGTTGACCTGCGCCCAGCCAGAAATTCCCGGCCGAACGACATGGCGATAGCGATAGAAGGGCACATCGCCGGTATACCAGGCGGACAGCACTTCGGCCTCGGGCCGCGGGCCAATCCAGCTCATGTCGCCCTTCAAGATGTTCCACACTTGCGGAAGCTCGTCGATCCGCGACCGCCGAAGGAACCCACCTAGCTTCGTAATCCGCACATCGCCTTCGTCGGTCATTGCCGCACGCCGATGATCATCGACGGCGCCCGCCACCTGCATCGTGCGAAATTTGGTCACCCAGAATTGCTCGCCCCGCCGTCCCGTGCGGCGCTGGCGGAACAGGATCGGACGGCCGTCGCTGATCAGGATCGCAAGCGCGGTGAGTCCGAGAATTGGGATCAGCAACGGCAGCACCGCCACCGCCAGCAGCCAGTCACCGAGATGCTTGATCGCCGAATAGGCCCGCGCCGGGACCAGGCTGCCAAAGCTGTTCTCCGACAGATGCCGCACTTGCACCCGCCCGGTCAGCGATTCGAGCAATTGCTGAACCTGATAGACCATTCGCCCCTCAAGCGCGGCGTCGGCCAGGAACGCCTCCCACTCGTCGGGCAGGTTGTCGAAATCGGCGACGATCGCATGGCATTCGCGTACCCGGTGCAATTCGGGGGCGCGGAGCATCCGCCAGTCGACCCGGTCGATCTGCCGCAATTGTTCGGTATCGCCCATCGGCACGACTGCGATGCGCGGCCGCAATCGCCGCGAAACAAAGAAATAGATGGCGAAGGCGATCACCAGATGGATCGCGAAGCCCAGCGCCAGCGACGGCCGGTGATAGGGGATCCTCGCCAGCACGAGCAGGATCAGGAGCGCGCTATGCGCCACGAATACCGCCGGAAGCACGATCTGTCCGGCGCGAATACCCGGATAGGTACTGACCGAAATCCGGATCCACAGCGCCAGGCAGATCGCCAGCACATTGGCGATCAGGCTGTTATGGAACACCGCCGCGTCGAATGTCGTATCGGTAATCAACCACCGGCTCAGCGCCCACGGCAGGATCGCGGCAAACAACAAGGTGCAGCCGAATTCGAACCGTCGCCGAAGGACGAAGGCCAATTTATTGGTCGATTCCGGGACGGTCTGGAACATCATCTCACAATGTCCAGTAATCCAACGATTGTGCAAGCTTTCGGCCGCGCCACATGCCCTTGATATCGGCCAGCGTCCCGCCCTCGCTCAGCATCCCGCCCAGCGCGGCCGGCGACAGGTCACGATAGGCGTCATGTCGGACAGCCCCCACCACCAGATCGTAAGGTCGCTCGCTCGGATCGGACAGGCCGCACCCATAATGGGCCTCGGCTTCCGCGCTATCCACCTCGGGATCGGCGATCGCCACGTCATGGCCAAGCGCGGTGAGGCGGCGAAACAGGTCGATCGAGCGGCTGTTGCGCAGATCGGGGACATTCTCCTTGAACGTCAGCCCCATCAGCAGGACCGTGCCCGGCTTGCCGCCGCGGTGGGCGTGCAGCCGGTCGGCGATCCAGTCGCCCATCTGGTCGTTGGTCTCGCGCCCGGCCAGGATCACTTGCGGATGATGGCCCAGCGATTGCGCCAGATGGCTGAGATAGAAGGGATCGACCCCGATGCAGTGGCCGCCCACCAGCCCCGGCTCGAAGCCGAGGAAGTTCCACTTGGTCTTTGCCGCATCCAGCACGTCCCACGCCGACACCCCGATCTCGCTCATGATCTGGGTGACTTCGTTCATGAAGGCGACGTTGATGTCGCGCTGGGCATTTTCGATCACCTTGGCCGCTTCGGCGGCGCGGATCGACGCCGCGCGGTACACGCCCGCGGATGTGATCGCGCCATAGACGCGCGCCAACGTCTCGAGCGTCTCCTCATCCTCGCCGGCGATCACCTTGATGATCTTGTCGACGGTATGGACCTTGTCGCCCGGGTTGATCCGCTCGGGGCTGTAGCCGAGCTTGAAGTCGCGACCGCGGACCAGTCCAGCCTCGGCCAGCAACCCGCCACAGACGTCCTCGGTCACGCCCGGATAAACCGTGCTTTCATAAACGATGATCGGGCATTTCGCCGGATCGACCAGCCCGGCCACTGTTCGCGTCGCCGCCTCGACCGCGCCCAGGTCGGGCCGGTTCGAGGCATCGACCGGAGTCGGTACAGTGACGATGAACATATTCGCCCCGCGCCCCGCTTCCGCGTCGGAAGACAGCGTCAGGCTCGATGCGGCAAGCGCGTCCGCCTCGATCTCGCCGGTCCGGTCGACGCCGCCGCGCAGGCCCGCGATCCGGCCCTCATCGACGTCGATCCCGACCACCGCGAACCGCTTCGCCAGCGCGACCGCCAGCGGCAACCCGACATAGCCGAGCCCGATCACCGCGATTTTCAGGTCGCTTGCATTCTGGTCCATATTTTCTCCGTTACGCACCAAGTATGCTGCAGGTGCTAAGTTCCGCGTGGTGCGAGAATATTTCCCCGACCGATGCCACGATAGGTCAGGCCGGCGCGCCGGGCCTCGGCCGGGTCATAGACGTTGCGCAGATCGATCAGCGCCGTGCCCCGCATCCGTTTCGCCATATCGGCCAGGTCAATTCCCCGAAACTCGTCCCATTCGGTGACCACCACCACCGCGTCGGCACCGTCGGCGACCGCCAGCGCATCATCGGCAAAGACCATCCCCGCCAGCAGCGGCTCGGCCTGCTCGCGACCGACCGGATCGAACGCCACCACGCTCGCCCCGCCCGCGATCAACCCCTCAACCAGCGGAATCGACGGCGCGTCGCGCATGTCGTCGGTATTGGGCTTGAAGGTCAGCCCGAGCAGCCCGATCCTCTTGCCCGACAAGTCGCCGCCGACCGCCTTGCGCACCCGCTCGACATTGCCGCTCTTTCGCGCATCGTTGACCGCGACCACGGTGGCGATAATCCGTTGCTCGACCCCCGCCAGCTCGGCGCTATGCAGCAGCGCCAACGTATCCTTGGGAAAGCAGCTGCCGCCATATCCCGGCCCCGCGTGCAAGAACTTCGTGCCGATGCGATTGTCGAGCCCGATCCCCCGCGCCACTTCCTGCACGTCGGCGCCCACCGCTTCACACAGGTCGGCAATTTCGTTGATGAAGCTGATCTTCATCGCCAGGAAGGCATTGGCGGCATATTTGGTCAGTTCCGCCGTCCGCCGGCCGGTGAACAGGATTGGCGCCTGGTTGAGGAACAACGGGCGATAAATCTCCTTCAGCACGTCGCGCGCGCGCCCGTCGTCGGTTGAGTCCTCGACCCCGCACACGATCCGGTCGGGGATCTTGAAGTCGCGGATCGCCGCTCCTTCGCGCAAAAATTCCGGATTGGATGCCACGCTGGTCCCCGCCGGCGCGCCCTCCTCGCTGAGGATCCGCGCGATTTCGTCGCCCGTCCCGACCGGCACAGTCGATTTGGTGATCACCACCACCGGCCCCGGCAACGCCCGCGCAAGCTCGCGCACCGCCTCATAAACGTAGGTCAAATCGGCATGCCCGTCGCCGCGCCGAGACGGCGTTCCGACCGCGATGAATACCGCTTCCGCGCCTTCGATCCCGGCGCTGAGTTCGGTCGTGAATTTCAAACGCCCGCGCTTGGCATTGGCGGTCACCAGCGCCTCCAGCCCCGGCTCCCAAATCGGCATGATCCCCGCCTCAAGAGCGGTAATTTTCGCCCCGTCCTTGTCGATGCAGGTCACATGATGTCCGAAGTCGGCCAGGCACGCGCCCGACACCAGTCCGACATATCCAGTCCCGATCATCGCGATACGCATTCAATCTCTCCGCTCTTCGAGCCTGTCGAAGGGGGCCTTAGCCAGCGGTGCGACGCAGCGCCAGAGCGAGCGATCATTGCATCGTCTGTCCGCTCGCGCCATCAGTACCGGGCACGACCATGGGGCCCCAATGTCCGAAACCAGCCACGATCGAACCCGTTTATTGCGTCGCCGCAGGCTCGATCCGCATCACATGACTCTGCGCCGCAGGACCCAGCTCAGCGTGCGCATGCAGATTTTCATTCGGCTGGCTATCCTGTTCGCCCTGATCGGCCTGATCATCCTGGTGCACTGGATCGAGCGCGCCGGGCTGAAGGACAATCTCGACGGGCATGTCAGCTTCACCGACATCATCTACTTCACGATGATCAGCGCGACCACCACGGGCTATGGCGACATCGTCCCGGTGTCCGACGGCGCGCGGATGTTCGATGCCTTGGTCGTCACGCCGATCCGGGTATTCGTGATCCTGATCCTCGCCGGCACCGCTTATACTTTTGTGATCAAGCAAATTTGGTACAAGTGGCGCATGCAAAAGCTCCAGCGCACCTTGTGCAATCATATCATCGTGACCGGCTATGGCACCTCGGGGTCGGAGGCGATCAAGGAGCTGTTGGCCCGGGGGACGGACCCCGGCACGATCGTCGTCATCGACCCTGACTCCGAAGCGGTCGAGGAAGCCGAGGAACTGGGCTGCATCGTCATGCTTGGCGATTCCACCCGCGACGCGACCCTTATGGCCGTCCATATCGAGCGCGCCGCCGCCCTGATCGTCTCGGCGGGTCGCGATGATACCACCATCCTGGTGTGCCTCACCGCGCGCCACCTCGCCCCCGACCTTCCGATCAGCGTCGTCATCCGGACGGTCGACAATGAAGCGCCGGCCCGTGCGGCTGGGGCCACGACGATCATTAATCCGGTCAGTTTCGCGGGGCTGTTGCTGGCCGGATCGGCGCACGATACCGGCACGACCGAATATCTAGCCGACCTCGCCTCGGTCGACGGCCGGGTGCAACTGTCGGAACGCGCCGTGGCATCGGACGAAGTCGGCCGGCCCCTGGTCTCGATCAACAGTGGCCTTGGCGTTCGAATATTGCGCGGCGGCGAGCCGATCGGCTTCTGGGAGGAGCGCGCCGGCGCGCTTCAGGCCGGGGACCGGATCATCGAGATCGTGCCGACGGTCTCGCGCGAGGGCTAGGCGACGATCCAGCCTCGCTTTTGCCGCGATTTGCCGCTATCGGCCCCGCTTCCCATGGCTACCACACTCCCCTCCCCGCCGCGTGTCGGCATGGTCTCGCTCGGCTGCCCCAAGGCGCTGGTCGATTCCGAGCGCATTCTCACCAAGCTTCGGCAGGACGGCTACCAGATGTCGCCCGATTACGCCGGCGCCGACGTCGTACTGGTCAACACCTGCGGCTTCCTCGATAGCGCGAAGGAGGAAAGCCTCGAGGCGATCGGCGAGGCGATTGCCGAAAATGGCCGTGTCGTGGTCACCGGCTGCATGGGGCGCGAGGCCGATGTCATCCGCGCGCGTTTTCCGGGGGTACTCGCGATCACCGGCCCGCAGCAGTACGACCAGGTCGTCGCCGCGGTCCACGCTGCCGCCCCGCCGATCCCCAACGCCTATCTCGACCTCGTGCCCCAGGCCGACATGGGCGCGGGCCTGAAACTCACCCCGCGCCACTACAGCTATGTGAAAATCAGCGAAGGCTGCAACCATCGCTGCGCCTTCTGCATCATCCCCGCGATCCGCGGCGACCTGGTCAGCCGCCGCCCCGACGCGATCCTTCGCGAAGCCGAGAAACTGGTCGCTGCGGGGACCAAGGAGCTATTGGTCATCAGCCAGGACACCAGCGCCTACGGCCTCGATCTCAAGCATGCCGAATGGCCGTGGAAGGGTGAGCCCGTCCGCGCCCACATGACCGACCTGGCGCGCGAGATGGGCAAGCTCGGCGCATGGGTGCGCCTCCACTATGTCTACCCCTACCCACACGTGGATCGCGTCATCCCGCTGATGGCCGAAGGACTCGTCCTCCCCTACCTCGACATCCCGTTCCAGCATGCCAGCCCCAAGATTCTCCGCTCGATGAAGCGCCCCGCCAACGAAGCGCGCGTGCTTGAGCGGCTCAAGGGCTGGCGCGAGATCTGCCCCGACATCGCCATCCGCTCGACCTTCGTCGTCGGCTTCCCCGGCGAGACTGAGGAGGACTTTTCATACCTGATGGAATGGCTTGAGGAAGCCCAGCTCGACCGCGTCGGCGCGTTCCGTTTCGAGCCGGTCGAAGGCGCGGCCGCCAATGCGCTGCCCGACCAGGTGCCGGAGGAACTCAAGGAAGAGCGCTACGCCCGCCTGATGGCCCTCACCGCCCGCATCAGCGCCGAAAAGCTAGCCGCCAAAGTCGGCCGCACCCTCGACGTGATCATCGACGAGGTAGAAACATCCCCTCCCCTTCAGGGGAGGGGCGACTCGGCGCAGCCGAGCGGGGGTGGGGACTCCCTCGGCGCCACCGGCCGCTCCAAGGCCGACGCCCCCGAAATCGACGGCAACGTCCACCTCCGCGATGCCGGCCACTTGCGGCCCGGCGACATCGTCCGCGTCACCATTGAAGACAGCGACGAGCACGACCTGTTCGGGGTGCCGCTCAAAGCCTAATCTCGCGACGCCGAATCGCCCCTCCCCCTTCTCAGGGGGAGGTGTCAGCGCAGCTGACGGAGGGGGCACTCCTCGCCAAACCAACAAAGCCCAATCGCCCCTCCCCCAACTATGGGGCGGAGCCGACTTAAAGGCTCCAACGATGCCTCTTCGGCATCGATGGAATGTCGGTGGAGGGAGGTGTCGGCGCAGCTGACGGGGGCACTCCAAAACCATGAACCAGGGCGACCAAGGTTCGCACCGTCACTCTACCCCAATCACAAGATAGATTGATCTCGAACGTCCGCTTTGGGCTGAAGGCCGTATGACCGCTCAATGACCATGATGGGTGGAAAGCGGACGTCACGGTTTGACTGGTTCGACCCAGTCACGAAAGACCTGAATGGCCTCAGACAGATCGAGCGGCCCGCAAGCGACATCGAAAACCCCGCCAATCACGTCGGCAACCAACCAAGTGCCAAGGCTCTGCCACTCGGTTAAATCTCCGGCGGGTTCCCCACGCTCCAACCTCGTGAAAGTTCTGCCTTCAAGGTTGGTTTCTCGGAGGTCAATCTTGAGGCTCCAGCCGGGGTTATCGAGAGTGTCGATCTTGACGCCGTAGGAGTGCTCCCAGTCGTTGTTGCACTCGGCCAGATACCATTGCATCAGCCATCTCAGGTTCTCGTCCCTCATTCGCCAATCATCTGACAACAATGCAATGTCCGCAATGGGTGGAAAGCGGACATTCGATTCAGGGCCAAACCTTAGTCGCTTGATCACTTGCTTTCGGGCTCGGCGAACGCCTCATTGCCGATGAACCCGAAGTTTTGAAATCCCCTCGCGCCGACGCAAACATTATCACGGCAAGCAAGCTGGAGTACCCTTCTTCGAAGTCTTTAAAGTTGGTTTGACCTCTCGGTGGATCGAAGACGATAGCCTTTCCCGATACTCTGAGGGTTGACCTCGGCGCTAACCCGCTGTGCCGCTCCAATGCCTGAGCGTAGAGTTCTAAGCTGGCGAAGCTACTTCGATCCGGGAAATTTTTCAGAAGTCCGCGCTTCTGCAACTCCGCTTTCGCACTTTCGAGCATTTGCGGATGCAATAGTTCGGTTTCAAAGTCCGAATACGCCTTCTGCATGCTGCCATCAGCGAAGCTCACGATCTCGTGCTCAACCGCTTGGCGGATGCAAGGGAAGTGCTCATTCCGCGCGCCAGCAGCGGACGTAATCACGATCTCGATGCTTTGCAGGTAATTCTCATACTTCACGCTGAAGCCACCTCGGCTAAGTCCGCACTCAACGAGGCGCTGCTCAATCACTTGTTCGTGTGCTGAGGGAGGGGTCGCGACGATCATCATTCCAAGAAACCTGCCCCGCTTCGACGTTGTCCGCAATGGGTGGAAAGCAGAAGTTAGCTCAACTCGAACTTTGATGCTTTGAATGTTGTTCAAACTAGGCGTTGGCGCGGCGTGTAAATCTAACCCAAAGCGCGATTAACGCTCCCACGACGGCCCAGTAGACAACAGCGCCTGCCGCGTGATTACCCGTTAGCTCGGCCACAGGCAGGAACGGCAACCCGTAGAGGCTCGCTAGCCAAAAACTTGGGCTTTCATATTCAATACGGAGCGCACCTACGGCCATGGGCGGGATAGGCGCGGAGATTAGATAGCTCACCAATGCTTTTTGCCAGCGCTTCACTTTTCAATCCTGTGGCTCATGCGTGCACAATGAGCTTGCTGGCTAATGTCTGGTTTGGGTGGAAAGCGGACACCTGCTTAGACGACGGAGAGTTCAATCAACGGTGATGTTGAACGTCCATTAGCGAACGAAAATGGTGAAGACTTCGAAGTAGTATGACTGACATGCATGATAGATTAGGTCGGAAGGGTTCGAACGTCGTAAAATCCCCTTCACGGTGAACTTTTTTTCTTCATCAACTTTGAAACCTTTCATCTTAGCAAAGCTCATCCGCACACATTGCTCACCAGATTTATGGGTATCAGGGTATCTATATATGCCACTCGTTTCGAGCCCATTAAATAGGTATCCAGATAAGGTTACTTCCTTTCCAGATTCTATTTTCGACAGTGCCGCAAACGTGTCCACTTGAGCAGGTGAACTTCTGACATCCTGAATCGCCGGAGCGCAGCCTCCGCCAACAAGTCCTACAGCCAAGGCAATGCTGAACTTCATGGGGGCCATGATAGCGGTCGGCTTAATGTCCGCAATGGGTCGAAAGCAGACATTCGTGATTGGATCATATTCTTAAGCGACGGCGAAAAAACCGCTGTCCTATTTGCGTCGCTTCTGTTCCACAATGGTTCATGGATGACATGACCAACACACCAGATGAGTCCGACCAACCCGGCCCGACCATCGCCGAACGCCGCGATCTCATCGCCCATCACATGGCCGCGCTGGAGGAATTGATCGGTCCCCACGGGCGCAGCGACGGCTGGACTCCGGCCGCGCGAAAAGGCTTCCTCCGGCTGGTTGCCGAGCATGGGCGGGTGTCCGACGCCTGCCTTTGCATCGGCCTGTCCAAACAATCGGCTTACTCCCTGCGTGCCCGCGACCCGTTGTTCGCGATTGGCTGGGATGCCGCTTGCCAGATGGCACG